>CAJBSR010000239.1 GCA_903958285.1 uncultured Sphingomonadales bacterium | reverse complement strand
AGTCACCCTGCGCTTCCGTGGCCGCGAACTCGCCCATGGCCAGCTCGGTATGAAACTGCTCCAGAAGGTGCAGGAAGACATGGCGGAAGAAGCCAAGGTCGAACAGTATCCGCGCATGGAAGGCCGCCAGATGCTCATGGTGCTCGCGCCGAAGTAAGCTGACCGCGCCTTTCGATAGCGCCAACGAATTCGGGCGGGTCTGGATGCAGGCCCGCCCTTTTTGGTGATTGTCAGATCACCTAACCAAGTGTTGCATTTCTGCCGCTACGGGGCTGAATTTCAACCAAGCTGGCGCCGAAGTGCTGGCAATCCAGCAAAAGCCACCTATCTGCAGCCCATAACAAAACACATCGTTTCAACTCCCCATTTTTGAGGATGCCCTTCATGAAGAAAACCATTTTGCTGGCGTCGGCAGCTTTTGCCGCGCTGTCCGCCCCTGTGTATGCGCAGGACGCCGTCTCGGCCCCGCAGGACGAAGCCGCCTTTGCAGATGACAGCGAGATTATCGTCACCGCCACCCGCCGTGAACAGCAGCTTTCGGACGTGCCGCTTGCGGTCTCCGCTATTGGTGCTGAAACGCTCGCCCGTTCGGGTGCGTCAGACATCCGCCAGCTCAACCAGTTGTCGCCGTCGCTGCTCGTCTCCTCGACATCGTCCGAAGCCGCCGGTGGCGGTGCGCGTATTCGTGGTATCGGTACGGTCGGTGACAATCCCGGCCTCGAAAGCTCGGTCGCGACCTTTGTCGACGGCGTTTACCGCAACCGCGCGGGCGTCGGCCTGACCGAACTCGGCGCGATTGACCGCATCGAAGTGCTGCGTGGCCCGCAGGGCACGCTGTTTGGCCGCAACGCCTCTGCCGGTCTTATCCATGTGATTACGGCCAAGCCGTCGGACGAGTTTGGCGGCAGCCTTGAAGCCAGCTACGGCAATTATGACGCCTATCGCCTTGTCGGCGGCATCACCGGTCCGGTGACGGACACGGTCTCCGCCCGTCTGGACGCCATCTATTCCAAGCGTGACGGCTTCCTCACCGACGTGGTCTCGGGCCGCACCGTCAACAACCGCGATCGCTATTTGCTGCGCGGCCAGGTGATGTTTGAGCCGTCGAGCGATCTCTCCTTCCGCCTCATTGCCGACTATTCGGACCGCAATGAAGAATGCTGTGCGGCAACCTATTATCCGGCCAGCCTTGTGACGGCGGGTGTCGGTGGCACCATCAACCGCAGCGCCAGCCCGATTGCCGCTTTGGTTCGTGGTCTGGGCGGCATCGTCAACGACAATATTTTTGTCCGCGACACCTCGATCACGCCGGGCCAGTCCTATCGCGGCGACGTGCGCGATTGGGGCATTTCGGGTGAGCTCAACTATAATCTGGGCGGTGCCAAGCTGACCTCGATCACGGCCTATCGCGATTGGCGCTGGCTGCGTGGGCAGGATGCGGACTTCAACAACCTCGACATTCTGCACCGCCAGGATGATGGCACGGCGAACCAGAAGTTCTCCACCTTCACGCAGGAAATCCGGCTGCAGGGCAATGCGCTGGGGGATAAGCTCGACTGGCTCGTCGGCGGCTATTTCGCCAATGAAGATCTGACGCTGAACGACAACCTCGCTTATGGCGCAGACTATACGCGCTACGCCGATGCGCTGACCCGTCTCTCCAGCCCGACCTTCCCGGGCTATGCCGCCATCGGTGGTCTCCTGAGCCCGACGGCGCCGCTGACGCTGCGGGGCGTGCAGATCAACGACAGCTATAAGCAGAACAGCCGCAACTGGGCGCTGTTCACGCACAATACGCTGAACCTGACCGATAAGCTCTCGCTCACGGTTGGCGTGCGCTACACCAATGAGAAGAAGACGCTCGACGCCGCGTTCACCGACAACAATGTCATGTGCCGCGCGCTCTCTGCCCTGCCGACGGCGCACCCGCTTTATGGCACAGGCCAGCTCGCCTGCATCATCCCGTCCATCCCGAATGGCAGCTATGTGCAGGACAATGCGGTCATCAAGGAGAACAAGTTCACCGGCACGGCTGTCCTCAGCTTCAAGCCGAGCGACGATGTGCTGACCTATGCTAGCTTCTCGCGCGGCTATAAGGCCGGTGGCTTCAACCTTGACCGCAACAGCCTCTATCGCCTTGGCCGCAGCAGCGTTTCGAACGGCAACCGCGCGATCGACGGCAGCGTCATCAATACACAGGCCCTCGGCTTCGACCCCGAAACGGTCGACGCCTATGAAGTCGGCTTCAAATATGATGGCCGTGGCTTCGATGTGAACGTCGCGGGCTTCTACCAGAAGTTCAGCAGCTTCCAGCTCAACACGTTTAACGGCGTCAACTTCGTCGTTGAAAATGTGCGCGGCTGCACCACGCTGGCGGGTGGTGATGCCTCAGACAGCGATGGTATTGCGGGCAACAGCGCCTGCACCGGCAAGGAAAAGGCCGGCATCATCTCCAAGGGTGTTGAAATTGAAGCGGCGATCCGCCCGGCCCGCAGCCTTTCGGTCAATCTGGGTCTGACCTATGCAGATACGCGTTATGCAGACAATCTGTTTGGCAACACCAACATCACCAACACCACGGGTTCGCTCTCCCCGGCCTTCTTCCAGCTGCCGGGTGCGCGCATGTCCAACTCGGCCAAGCTGGTGACGACAGGCGCGATCACCTGGACGCCTGAGATTGGCAGCAGCGGGATGACCGGCCTTGCTTATGTTGATTTCCGCAACACGAGCGACATTAACACAGGGTCGGATCTCGACTTTGAAAAGACGCAGGACGGCTTCACGGTCGTCAATGCCCGCCTCGGCGTGCATGGTGCTGACAATGGCTGGGGCGTCGAACTCTGGGCGCAGAACGTGTTCAACGTCAATTATCAGCAGATCGCATTTGACGTCCCGCTTCAGGGTAGCGGGACCACCAATGGCGTCCGTCAGGGCCTCGCCGGTTCGTCGAGCCAGCTCTACGGCGCCTTCCTCGGGGAGCCGCGCACCTATGGCGTGACGGTCCGTCGCAAGTTCTGATCTGATCGGGATTTGGTTTGAAAGGGCCCGTTCCGGACATCCGGGGCGGGCTTTTTCTTTACCGCCGCCGCGTGGCAGCGCGGGAAATGGTGATGAGTTCCGCATCGGCGAGAAGCTCGCCTGCACTGCCTGAGGATTTCAGCGCCCGTTCGGTCTTGAGAATGCGGTCGGCCAATATGGCCAGACGGTCGCTCGTCCAGCGGCCCGTCTGATCGGTGATGGCGGGCTTTTCCTTAAAGAAAATCGCCTTGCCGCGGGAGTCGACAACATCTGCTGGACTACGTCCGGCGTCGACTTCCTTGCGTAAGGCGGCGAGCAGAACCGTGCGCTTGAACAGCGCGCGTAAAACCGGAATCCCCGACAGGCCGGACTGGGCAAGCTTGGCAAGTTCAGAGGCGGCCCGGTCCGGATGTCCGCTCATCACGCCGTCCACCACGCGGGAGAGTTCGCCCTCAATATTCTCCGCACTGATCGTGGCATAATCTTCCACGCCTGCCTCGGCGGGGCGGTCGGGCGCTGCATCAAGGAACAGGGCCAGCTTTTCAACTTCCTGCGCCATCACCGCGCGGTCATTGCTGCATGCGGCAGGTAGCGCCCGGCACAGATCGCGCGATAGTCGCAGCCCGGCCTCGCGGCCCAAGGCATCGGCAATCTGGAGGAGGGCCGCAGGCTTTGGCTCATAGCTTTGATGGGCCAGCGCCAACTTGCTGTCGAGCGCGAGTTTGACGAGGGCAGAGGTCGGGCGAAGTGCGCCGGCAATGGCGACCACCGGGTTGCCCGCCACCGATGCTTCGAGCAGGCCCTGTACAGCTGTGACGACATCGTCGGTCGCAGGTTGGATGCGGATCCAGCGCTTGCCGCCGAACATCGAAATGCTCGCCGCTTCATCAAGCAGACGCGATGGATCAGATTTCAGGTCAGACGATTCAAGGTCAATCCGTTCGGCATCCGCCCCCATGGCGCGTTCCAGCCTGCGGGCGAGCGCAACGGACCCTGCCTCATCGGGACCGTAGAGCAGGAAGAAGCGGAAGCGCGCATCGACGGCATCCAGCGCGCGCGGGGTTTCTGTATCGGTGCCCTTCACTTGGGCTGAGGCGATGCCGTCGCCTGCTGCGCCAGCCGGGCCACGATCTGATCGGCAACGATATCGCTCAACCGTTCCAGCGCCGTGTTCTCCGCCGCGACGGTCGCATATTCAGACGAGACCACGTCGATGCCTGCGTCCGATCCGGCGGTGGCATCAATCAGCACCGTATCGCTGGCGAGATCGACAAGCTTATAGCGCGCGCGCAGCGTCCGGCGTTCGCGCGTGACCACATCGTCACGGCGGACACCAAAGCCGGTGATCTGATCATCGAGTTCAACGTCCAGCCGGTAACGCTTCTGCCCTTCGGCGACCGCGCCAAAGCGTCGCAGGAGCGAATCGCGCATCAGCCAACCGGCCTTGCCGGGAATGGCCGACACCTCGACGGCGCCGAGCAACTGGCCCGCCGCCCCCTGACTGCCACCGCTGTAAAGCGGCTTCAGTCCGCAGGCGGACAGCAGCAACGCAAAGAGGAGGACGGCAAAACGGCTCATGCGACGATGTTAACGAGGCGACCGGGCACGACAATGACTTTCTTCGGCGTCGCCCCATCCAGCGTGCGGATGATCTTGTCGGAAGACAGCGCGAGCGCCTGAAGCGCATCCTTGTCCATGTCCTTGGCCACTGTCAGCGTATCGCGCAGCTTGCCGTTGACCTGCACGGCGATGGTAACTTCATCATCGACCAGCAGCGCCGGATCATGGTCCGGCCAAGGTTGCGTTGAGACGAGACCTTCACCACCCATATGCGCCCAACCTTCTTCGGCCAGATGTGGCAGCATGGGGGCGATGAGGCGCGCGAGCGTGCGGATGGCGGTGGTGCGCGAGGCCGAGGGTGCCGCCTTTTCAATGGCATTCACCAGCTCATGCACCTTGGCGACGGCCTTGTTGAAGGTCAGCGCCTCGATGTCGACTGCAATGCCGGCGATGGCTTTGTGCAGCAGCTTGTCTATGGACTTGTCTTCGCCCGTCGCGTCTTCAATTGTGTCGAACAATCGCCAGATGCGGTTGACGAAGCGCCAGGTGCCTTCAATCCCGCTTTCCGACCATTCCAGATCACGTTCCGGCGGGCTGTCCGACAGCATGAACCAGCGCACGGCGTCGGCGCCGTACTGGTCGAACATCGGATCAGGATCGACGACGTTCTTCTTGGACTTGGACATCTTCTCGATGCGGCCCCGCGTGACGGGAGCGCCATCAAGTGTCGTGACGACCTCGCCCGCGATACGGACATCTTCCGGGCTGAGCCAAGCGCCTTCGGGTGACTTGTAGGTCTCATGCGTCACCATGCCCTGTGTGAACAGCGCAGCGAACGGCTCGGTGATGCCAATCTTGCCAATGCGCTCCAGCGCACGCGTCCAGAAACGTGCGTAGAGCAAGTGGAGGATCGCATGTTCAATGCCACCAATATATTGGCCGACGGGCAACCAGGCTTCGGCCTCTTCGCGGTCGAACGGCTTATCGTCGGGCTGGCTGGCGAAGCGGATGAAGTACCAGCTCGAATCGGCAAAGGTATCGAGCGTGTCGGTCTCACGCCGCGCCGGTTCTTTGCAGTTCGGGCAAAGGACATTCTTCCATGTCGGGTGGCGGTCAAGCGGATTGCCAGGCACATCGAAGGTGACGTCTTCAGGCAGCTTCACCGGCAACTGGCTGCGTGGCACCGGCAGAACACCGCAGAACTCGCAGTGGATGATGGGGATGGGTGTGCCCCAATAACGCTGGCGGGAGACACCCCAGTCGCGCAGGCGGTACTGCGTCTGGCCTTCGCCCCAGCCCTCATGCTGCGCCTTGGCGATGACGGCGGCCTTGCCATCATCGACTGTCATGCCATTGAGCCAATGCGAATTCACGATGCGGCCCGGCCCTGTATAGGCGACGTCACCGTCAAAGTCGGAGCCTTCGTTGTCGCCTTCTGCCACCACACGGCGGACGGGCAGATCATATTTGCGGGCGAAATCAAGATCGCGCTGGTCGTGCGCGGGGCAGCCGAAGACCGCGCCCGTGCCATAGTCCATCAGCACGAAGTTCGCGACGTAAACGGGCAGATGCCAGCTCGGGTCCAGCGGATGCTCGACCGACAGACCGGTGTTGAAGCCGCGCTTTTCGGCGGTCTCGATTTCAGCTGCGGTCGTTCCGCCCTTTTTGCAGTCAGCAATAAAGTCCTGGAGACGTGGGGCATTCTCTGCGAGCGCCTGTGCCAAGGGATGTTCAGCGGCGATGGCGACGAAGCTCGCGCCGAACAGCGTGTCGGGCCGCGTGGTGAACACGTCGATGCCATCCTCGCCGCCGACCAGATTGAAGGTCAGGTTCAGGCCCTGACTTTTGCCGATCCAGTTTTCCTGCATCAGCCGGACCTTCTCAGGCCATTGGTCGAGGGTTTCGAGGCCTTCCAAAAGCTCATCGGCAAAGTCTGTGATCTTGAGGAACCACTGGTTGAGTTTCTTCTTTTCAACCAGCGCGCCGGAACGCCAGCCGCGCCCGTCGATCACCTGTTCATTGGCGAGCACCGTCATGTCGACCGGGTCCCAATTGACCGTCGATTCCTTGCGGTAGACGAGACCGGCTTTGTACATGTCGAGGAACAGCGCCTGTTCCTGCCCATAATATTCGGGCTCGCAGGTGGAAAGCTCCCGGCTCCAGTCAATGGCGAGGCCAAGGCGCTTGAGCTGCTTTTTCATCGCTTCGATGTTGGAGCGCGTCCAGTCTCCGGGATGGACCTTCTTTTCCATCGCGGCATTTTCAGCCGGCATGCCAAAGCTGTCCCAGCCCATCGGGTGCAACACGGCATGGCCGGTCATCCCCTTATAGCGGGCCAGCACATCGCCCATCGTATAGTTGCGGACGTGGCCCATATGGATGCGCCCGCTGGGATAGGGGAACATCTCCAGCACATAGGCCTTGGGGCGGGGGTCGCTGGCAGGCGGGGCTGTGAAGACGCCTGTCTCCTCCCAAATCTTCTGCCAATGGCCATCGGCCTTAAAGGGGTTGAAGCGCGTGCTCATAAGATCAACAGCCTGAATTTGGGGCAAGAGTGTCCCGCTCAATAGCGGTCACATCCCACGTGTAAATGCACCACGCAGGACCATGGGGCCGACGGGGAACCGAATTTTAGCCTGCGATGGCGGCGCGGCGGAGGTCGCGGGCCTTGGTGAGGATGATTTCCTCAAGCTTCTGGATGGTCGCGGCCTGCACCGGCGCATCGACCCAGCTGCCATTCTGGTTGATCTGACGGCTGCCCGCGACCCGCATCGCATCGGCGCGCAGGTCCTGATCGAGAATGGAAACGGTGAGCTTCATGCGCTCACCCGGATTGTTCGGGTTGGAATACCAGTCGGTCACAATGACGCCGCCATTCGAATCGGCCTGCAGCAGCGGCATGAACGAAAGCGTGTCGAGCGTGGCGCGCCACAGATAGGCGTTGACACCAATCGTGGTCACCTTGGACGCGGCAAGGTCTGACTTTTTCCGGGCGCTTTCCTTGTTTTTGCCGCCGCCGAGTCCCTTGGACAGGTCTCCCTTTACCCAAGAGCAGGCAGGCAGCGCCACGAGGAGCGACAGGGCAGTTACAGCGGAAAAAGTGCGACGCATGAAAATCCTCGTAAAAACGCGGGCCAACTGGGGCCGCGTTATAGGCGGATTGCCCGTCTCTGCAAGGTGGAGACACGACAGGCTGTTGAAGTCTTGCAACAGGCTTGCAATATTTGTCGGGCAACTGACGTGAAGGCCCTGATTCTTGTAGGGTCATGCAGATCAGTGTGCCAAGAGGGGAGAATGATGAGTCGAGAGGGCAAATTTGGTTTGGTAGGCGTGGCAGCTGCCGCGCTTGGCCTTGCCTTGTCTCCGGCTATCGCGGCGAGCCTGCAGTCCAGCGGCCCTGCCCCCATTAAGATTTCGCGTGGCGGCTTTGGAAGTTTTACGCCTGCCGCTGCTGATCCCAAGCTTGCCGCAGCTTTCGCGCGCGGCAGCCTGGCGACATCGGGCTTCCGGTTCACACCCGCCAGCTCGGCGTCCAAGGCCAACCGCAAGGTGACAGTTGCTGTCCGGGCACGCTCGACCGCTGTGACGCCGTCTGCAGACCGCCCTTCGACGAATGCCGCCCTGATGAACGTGGCGCCGGTTGCCTATAATCTGGGCGTGTCGGTGGGCTGGAAGCGCTTTGCGATTTCGGGTGATGTGGCGACGTCGGATCTCGGCCTTGCCCAGGGTCGTCGTCAGGCGGCCGATGTTGGTCTGAGCTACACGGTCAAGAAGTGGACCACCCGCGTCCAACTCGCCGCCGAACGCCCATTGGGTACCGAACCACGCCTTACCGATGCCGGTGAAAGCGTTGCTGTGGACTTTGGCGGTTCCTACAGCCTGAACCGCAACATCGCTGTGACGGCGGGTGTCCGCTATAAGTCGGAACGCAACAACCGTCTGGAAGCCTTGCAAGACAATCGCCGCGACAGCCAAGCGGTGTATCTCGGAACAGCCTTCCGCTTCTAAAGTCGGGCCGCTTCTAACCCCGTCTGACGGTCAGCCCGTCAATCGCTGCCCATCCATAAATGCCTGTTTGTCTCAGCGCCTTGAATCGGGCTCGCGTCATGCCACCCAGCGCAATGACGGGCCGCTTTGCCTGACGGGTCAGGTTGGCGAGATGGAGGGGGCCCTTGCCCGATTGGCCGGGATGACTGCGTGTTGCGAAGACGGGCGATACGAAAAGAAGCTGCGCCCCCGCCTGTTCCGCTGCCCGCATTTCCCGCAGCGAATGGACAGGGGCGGTCACCGCCCCCTTATGGCGGCCATGGCTGCCATCTGCGCCCCAATATCGGGCAAGGCGAACTGGCCCGGCGAGCAGCAGCACATGGCCATTGCGCCGCGCGATGACCTGAATGGATTGAAACAGGGCGCGTCGCTCTGTCTCCGGCGTCGCATAATGGCGAAAGATGATGCCCGACCCCTTGGGCAGTGCCCGCACGGCATCAGTCAGGCCCGCGCCTAAACGCTCATCCGTCATCAGCCAGATGCGGGGCAGAGCTTGGGCGGAGGGACGGTGGCGCTTTGGCATTCCCGCCCCTATAGCGCGGCCATGACGACCGACGCAAAGCACCGCCTGACCGCTGTCCGCGCAGAGATGGCGAAGGCCGCCAAAACGGCTGGCCGCGATCCGGCAGATATTGCCCTGATTGCCATTTCGAAGACGCAGGATGCCGACGCTATCCGCCCCCTGATCGAAGCCGGCCAACGGCTGTTTGGGGAGAATCGCGTGCAGGAAGCGCAAGGCAAATGGCCCGATCTCATTGCAGAGACACCCGATATCGAGCTGCATCTTGTCGGCCAGCTTCAATCCAATAAGGCCGAAGATGCGCTGAGGCTGTTCGATGTGATCCATTCGGTGGACCGTGCCTCGCTCATTGCGGCGCTGGGCAAAGCGCAGGTGAAGACGGGGCGGACGCTGCGCTATTTCCTGCAGGTCAACATCGGCGAAGAAGACCAAAAGGGCGGCTGTGCGGCAATGGATGTGCCGGACTTGCTGGCCGCCGCCCGTGCGGCTGGGCTGGATATGGTGGGCCTGATGGCGGTCCCGCCTGCCGACACAGAAGCGGCCCCCTATTTCGCGCTGCTCGGCAAGATTGCGCGGGATAATGGGCTGACACAGCTGTCCATGGGTATGTCGGGGGACTTTGAAGCGGCGATCATGCTCGGTGCGACGCATGTCCGGATCGGCACCGCTTTGTTTGGAGCACGCTGATGCGGTTTGACGGGATCATCTTCGATTTTGATGGTGTGCTCATTGAGAGCGAACATGTCAGCACACTCCATATTGCCGAACTCCTGACGTCGCTGGGTCATCCGACCAGCTATGCAGAGGCGCACACGCAGTTCGTTGGTGTCGGCGGGCCCGCCTTTGTGGAGGCGGTCGGCAATTGGATTGGTGGTGCGATACCGGACGCCTTTTTTGAAGCGCGTAAGGCCGAAGACGCCCGCGTGATGCATGAGGGGCTCGATGCCGTGGATGGCGCGGTTCGCTTTGTTGAAACGCTGCCCCTCGATTTTCCACGCGCGATTGCCTCATCAAGCACGACGCATTGGATCCGCACGCACTTGGCACATCTTGGCCTGTCGGGGGCCTTTGGTGATCACATCTATTCGGGCCGCGAACATGTGACGCGGGGCAAGCCTGCGCCGGACATTTATCTCCATGCGGCCGAGGCTCTGGGGATCGACATCACGCGCGCCGTGATCCTCGAAGATTCGCCGGTCGGGGCGACCGGCGCTGTCGCGTCCGGTGCGTTCGTCATCGGGCTGGCGGCCGGTCGCCATTGCAACGATGGGCATGAGGCGCTGCTTCTGGATAAGGGGGTCCATGCGGTGGCGCACAGCTTTGACGAGGTGGTGGCGCTGCTTTCCTAACCCACGCCGTTTGTCCTGAGCTTGTCGAAGGACTGCCCTTTCTTTCCTCAATCGCGCCCTAGAAACAGGACAGTGCTTCGACAGGCTCAGCACGAGCGGTTGAGGGTTAAAGCGCGTGACCCGTCCGGTCCCTCTTGGTATCCAGATAGCGGGCATTGTGCGGATTAGGCGGCAATTTGTGGGCCACCCGCTCGATCACCTCTACGCCTTCTGACGCGAGCCGTGCGACTTTTTCCGGATTGTTGGTGAGCAGACGGATGCGATCTTGCCCAAGAAGATTGAGCATCCGGGATGCCACCGAAAAATCGCGCGCATCAATGGCAAAGCCCAGCCGTGTGTTGGCGTCGACGGTATCGAAGCCCTGATCCTGAAGCGCATAAGCGCGCAGCTTGTTGATAAGGCCAATACCGCGCCCTTCCTGACGCAAATAGAGCAGGATGCCCCAGCCGCTCCCCGCCATCAGGCGCAGCGCGGCATCCAGTTGCGGCCCGCAATCGCACTTCAGGCTGCCCAGCACATCGCCTGTCAGGCATTCGCTGTGCAGGCGTACCAAAGGCGGCTGCCCATTGGGGTTACCCACAAGCAAAGCGACATGTTCCAGCCCCGCTTCGGGTGTGCGGAAGGCGACGATCTCGCACTGTTCGGCAGCGGCCACCGGCAGGCGCGCCCGGGCGACGATCCGAAGGCGGCCAGACGCTTCATAGCCGTCAATCTCCTCGATCGACACGGGCGTTGCCCCTGCCATGGGGCCTGTCCTCAGGAAGAAAGCCGGTAACAATCCGGCATGTCGTGCGAGCGTCAGCGCAGCGCGCGCGGTGTCGGGCGTTTCGCAATGGATGGCTTCAAACGGCCCCTTCATGGGGGTGGCCAGGTCCATCGCCGGATCGGCCAACGCCGTCGCTTCTGCCAGGCCGAGCCAGCTGCGCCGCGCCACGAGCACAGGGGCGTCGGGCACAGCAGCCTCAATCTGGTTGGCCAGCTTCAGCGTAAAGGCGCGGCCTGCGGAAATCAGGATGTCGGCTTTGTGGTCAGGATCAAAGGTGGCCAGCGAGGTGCTGTCTGCCGTCTCGATCGCCAGCAGAGTTACCTGTCCGTTAATGCAGACGGGCCAGCCGCGCCGGAGCGCATCAATGGCGCGTGCTGCATTGGCTGCATCGCTCAAATGCGGAACTCCGTGACGAGCGGAATATGGTCGGACGGCTTTTCCCAGCTGCGGCAGGGTTCATGCACGCGGTGGGCGATGGCCTGTGCCGCGACATCGGGTGAGGCCCACATATGGTCGAGCCGCCGACCGCGGTCTCCGACCGTGTGGTCCTTCGCGCGGTAGCTCCACCAGGTGTAGAGCCGTTCGGGTGCGGCGATGAAATGGCGGCCAAGGTCAACCCAGTCATGGCTGGCCTGCAGCTTGCCGAGGGTCTCGATCTCGATGGGGGTGTGGCTGACGACATCGATCAGCTGTTTGTGGCTCCACACATCAGATTCGAGCGGCGCGATGTTGAAATCGCCGGTCAGGATCGTCGGGTCGCGCAGCTCTTCCGACCAGCGGATCATCCGCCCCAGAAAGTCGAGCTTCTGCCCGAATTTGGGATTGGCCTCGCGGTCGGGCACGTCGCCGCCTGCGGGCACATAGACGTTTTCCAGCCGCCAGCCATTGGGCAGCCGCACGCCCACATGGCGTGCCTCGCCATTATCCTGCCAGTCATGGCGCAGGTCTTCGACGATGGGGACTTTGGACACGGTGGCCACACCATGGTGCATCGGCTGACCATGCAGGACGATGTGCTTATAGCCGAGCCGTTGGAACAGGTCGCGCGGGAAGACATCGTCCACCGCTTTGGTTTCCTGCAGACACAGGATGTCGGGCGCCATTTCCGTCAGGAATTTTTCGACAATGGCTTGCCGAAAACGGACGGAGTTGATGTTCCAAGTGGCAATAGAGAGTGTGTCGGCCATAGACCGGCTCTAGTGCGCGAACGCGACCCCGAAAACCCCAATATTGGCCTAAGCGTTTCAGGCGACGCGCAACTGGCTTCCGCCGTCGGAAACATGGCTGCGCGCAACCGACATCCAGATGAAGAAGGGCAGCGCTTCATCGGTGAACCGATAGACGGTTCCAGCTGCCCCCTTGGTCTGTTCCAACAGGCCACCCAGATCTGCGATGCGTTTCAATTCGGCCAGGATGGTCGCCTCGGTCGTTTTGTCCGACAGATTGGCTTTCACATCGTCGAGGAGGAAGCTGCCGTCCGGCGTAGAGGCGCCGCGCGCAATCGCGCCGAGCACCGCCACATCCTTGGTGGTCAGCAATTCCTTCTTGCGCGTGCGGGCGATGGGGGAAAGGCGGTTTTCAGCCTCTTCCACAATCTCATCCAGACCAAGATTGATGTCGGGGATATCGACATCCATCCGGTTGTCATTCAGCGCGTTGATCCCCGCATGGTGGCAGACAAGCCGGGCCAGATAAGGCGAACCGTTGCTCAGCAGATCAATGGTCTCAACCGCACGTGGGCTGAACTTCACGCCGGCCTCACGCTCCCCGATGTCGATGAGCGCTGCAATTTCCTTACTGTCGAGGCGCGGCATTGGCAGGCCGACAACGTTGCGGCGGATCGACGGAATATAGCCGACCAGCTCCTGCAGATTCGCTGAAACACCGGCAATGACGAGTTGGACGCGCGCCGCGCGGTCGGACAGGTTCTTGACCAGTTCGGCAATGCTCTGGCGGAAGGACGGGTCCTGAATGCGGTCATATTCGTCGAGGATGACGAGAACGCGGGTACCGGTGATCGTCGCGCAAATGTCGCCCAAATGGCGGGCATCAAAGGTGCCTTCGGGCAGCAGGTCTGCCAGGGTGGCGCCACTTTCAACGTCGCGGCCGGCAGGGTTGGCGTTCTTGGTGTAAAGCATCGGAATGTCTTTGAGGACGCCCCGGAAAATCTCATCAAAGCGCGATCCAGACCCGCATGACGCGTAAGCGACATGATAGCGCGATTCGCGGGCAATATCGGCGAGGATATGGACGAGCGATGTCTTGCCGATGCCGCGTTCCCCATAGAGGACAACATGTGCGCGCTGATCTTCAAGAATGGAGATGAGGCGGACGAGCACATCGAGCCGCCCGGCAAAGCGCGCACGGTCTGTCACAGGCTGGGCCGGGGTGAAGACTTCATTGAGGGCAAGCCGCGCGGATGAGAAGGCAGGTCCATTGTCCTGCGGCCGGTCAATTGCTGAGGCACGGAAGGTCGGGAAGGCGTCTTCGCCATCGTTGCGGCCGCGCCGACGCTTGATGGAGGCCACGTCATCGAGCGCAACTGTGCGTTCCGCCGCATCGCCATAGTCGCCGTCCATGTCGTCGCTGCGTCCGCGCAGTCTGTTCCAGATGGAGCCGAAGATTCCCATGACCTGCCTCTGTTTCTATTGCTTGCTGCTGATTAGCGTGGAGTACCCAACATCCTGATATCGGGCGGATTAATTAATATTCAGGAACGTCCGGCGAAGGGCTTGAGCACGTACCAGCAATAGACGAGCGCGCCTGCAATCATCGCAATTGCGATGGCGTCATAGCCGTTATTGCCAAACTGGTTGGCCACAGCGCAGGCAATGGCCGGCGGAAAGTAACTGATCAGGGAATCCTCGACGTCTGAATCGCCTACGGACCGCTGAAGAAAAAGGACAACGATGCCGGCAAAAATGGCAACTGTGATCCAGTCATAAGGTGTCTGCATTGAAATTCGCTCCATTGCCCAGACAATGGAGTGCCCCCAATTGTCCGCTTCGCTTTCTTCAGCGTGCTCTATCATAGGTCGAAATGGCGGCGCATTGCAGGTTAAACATTGTTCATGATGCCTGGTGAACCGGCGCAATTTGGGCCGTTACTATGGCATGAGCCCCCGTGATTCCATTGCCTTACATCCAATATGGCGATAACCCCCCGCCACTTGGCCACGTGCCGACGAGGGAGAATCGGGATCATGATCAGTCGCATCACGCGCTTCGGGCGCTTGCGGGCGGGGCCGCGCGCAGGGGTGAATGCCGCGCGGGCTGGCATCGCAATAATGGCAACATTCTTGGCCGGGCAAGCGCGCGCGCAAGGCCCGGCTGATGCGCGGGATGAGCGCCAGATGGATATCGGATTTGATGTGTCGGGCACGTACGACAGCGATGCTTTGCGCGGCGACACGATTCGCAATGTGCGCCCGGATGCGGAGAAGGAAGATTTCCGGATCTCGCCGCGCGTGACGGCGGACATTGTGGCGCCCATTGGGCGGCAAAGCGCCTTTCTCAACGGGCAGGTTGGCTATGTTTTTCACCAGAATAACGGCTTTCTCGACCGCGAAGCGATCAATGGGCAGGGCGGCTTCCGCCTTCGCGCGATCAAGGGATGCGTCACGACGGTCACCGGCCGCTACCTGCAGCAGCAGAGCGACCTGTACGACATCGTTGACGGACTTGATCCGACCAATGTTGAAAAGATTGGCGGTATTTCGGCTGAAATGGGCTGCCAGAGCGCAAGCGGGCTGACACCGTCGCTCAGCATCGGGCGCACCCGGGCCAAGAACAGCTCGCTGGTCCGTCAGGTCAATGAATATGTGAATGACAATGCCATGGCCTCGCTTGGCTATTCCCGCCCGCGGCTGGGCACTGTGTCTGTCTATGCGACGGCGGCCAAGTCGCGCTATCCGCTGCGTGTGGCGCTCCTTCCCGGAGCGCCTGCCGACGGGGCGAACGTCTATTCCGCAGGTTTTGGCTATGAACGGCAGATCGGCACGCGCCTCTCCGGCAAGGTCAATCTTGGCTATACCCGCGTCGACCCGCGGCTGCCCGGCACGCCCGATTTCAAGGGCGCCAGCTGGGATGTCGATCTGACGTATGACAGCCGCAACCGCTTTCGCGGGACGCTCAGCTTTGCGCGCTCGGTGGAGCAGTCCAACCTTTTGGGCGACACTTACGGCATCAACACCTCGCTGCGCCTCAATGGGGACTATGCCTTTAATGACCGGTTCCGGCTGACGGCGGGGGCGGCGTATGTCCGCAGAAAACAGCAGCAATCCCCGCTATTTCAATTACCAAACTTTAACTCGCGGGACCGCACCATCAGCGTTTATTCCAGACTGACGGCGGGCAATGTCGGCCCAGTGGGAATCGCCTTCGATGCCAGCCGTGAGCACCGCAAGTCCGTGGTGCCGATTTTTAACTACGGGTCCACCCGGTTCGGCGTCACTGCCACTTTCAGATGGGGGCGCGGCCGGTAGGACAAAACAGGGGTTAGGTCTGTGATGACGAGTGCAAAGCGTTTCCTTCTGTCGGTTCTGGCGGTCCTCGCCTTGCCTTCCGTCTCGATAGCCCAGACCGCCGCACCAGCCCCGACGGTGGCTCCGGCCACGGTAACGGCGGTGCCCGTTGCCCCCTCCACTGCAACGCCGGCACCAGCGCCGTCTGCAGACGAGGGCTATGTCATCGGCCCGGAAGATGTCATTGAAGTGAACGTCCTTGGCCAACCGGAATTCCGCACCCAAGCCCGCGTCGAATCGGACGGCTCCATCGCTTTGCCTTTCCTTGGTAAGCAGCAGGTGAACGGGCAAACGCCGTTAACGCTGGCGGCGGCCGTTTCCTCCCGGTTGAAGGCAGGCGGCTATTACACCAATCCCGTCGCCACCGTCACGGTCACCTCCTTTGCCAGCCGCTATGTGATCGTGTTGGGGGAAGTGGCACAGCCCGGCCTCCAGCCGGTCAACCGCTCCTACCGCGTGTCTGAAATCATTGCGCGCTCCGGCGGCATCAAGCCCAGCGGCGCCCCTGTTGTCATCGTCCGCCGCGTCAACGGGCAGGAACTCAAGCTCGATTTCAAGAAGCTCGCCATGGGCTCGGACGCAGATGATCCCGCTGTTTATCCCGGCGACAAGATATTTGTGCCGGAGGCTGAAACCTTCTTCATCTATGGCCAGGTCAATGCGCCCGGCACCTTTGTCATTCAGGAAGACATGACGGTGCGCAAGGCGCTTGCTCGCGCCGGTGGCCTGACGTCACTCGGCAGCGACAAGCGGGTTCAGGTGTTCCGCGACGGGCAGCCGACAAAGGTGTCACTCGAAAGCAAGGTCGGATCTGGCGACGTCATCGTGGTCGGTGAGCGTCTCTTCTGACGCGCCGATAGAAC
This sequence comes from uncultured Sphingomonadales bacterium, assembly GCA_903958285.1. Lineage (GTDB taxonomy): Bacteria > Pseudomonadota > Alphaproteobacteria > Sphingomonadales > Sphingomonadaceae > Aquisediminimonas. The sequence goes on along the minus strand of CAJBSR010000239.1, from coordinate 4,718 downwards.
AGGGAATTTAAGTTATGAGCCTCATCCAGTTTCTTCGGATGCTTTACGCACGGCGGATGATCGTGCTCGCGACCCTGCTCAGCTGTCTGATCACGGCCACGCTGACGGCGTTCATCTTGCCGCCCCGCTATGAAGCACAGGCGCGCCTCATGCTCGACGTGCTGAAGCCCGATCCTGTGACCGGTCAGGTCATGTCGAACAATTTCATGCGCGCCTATACCGTCACCCAGATCGAAATGATCAAGGGCACAGCGGTCGCTGGCCGCGTCGTTGATCAGCTTGGCTGGGCCAATGACCCAGCGATGCTTGCGCGCTATGAAAAGGAAAATACCGATCCCGGTGCGGATGCCCGCATGTGGCTCGCCCGTCAGGTGAGTGACAATATCAAGGCCAACGTCCTTGATGGCAGCAACATCCTCGAGATCGTTTATGACGGCCCATCGGCCGAAGCGGCCAAGCAGATGACCGACCTCATCCGCCAGTCCTATAAGGACGAGGCTTTGGATGCGAAGCGTAAGTCGGCGGGTGAAGATGCGGACTGGTTCCGCATTCAGGCGGCCAAAGCCAAGAAGGCTCTCGAAATCGCGGAAGCCGAGCGTACGGCCTATGCCAAGGCGAACAACATCGTGCTGCAGCCGGGCAATATGGACCTTGAAAGTTCTAAGCTGGCCACGCTGAGCCAGCAAAGTGCGGCGGCGGTTGCGGCACCGGCCATCGTTGGCGGCGCGGCGATGAACCCGGCCCAAGCGCAGCTGGAAACGATCAACCAGCAACTGGCGCAGGCCGCCGCGACACTGGGGCCGAACCACCCGACCTATCAGGCGCTGCTCCGTCAGAAGAAGCTGTATGAGTCCTTCGCGGCCAAATCCGGCGGCCCATCGGCTGTCGGCGGTGGGGCTGCGGCCATCGAAAGTGCGTTTGAACGCCAGCGCGCCCGCGTTGTCGGAGACCGGGATAAGGTCGATCAGCTCCAGCGCATGGAAAATGATGTGGCGCTGAAGCGCGATCAATATCTGAAGTCTGCGCAGCGCTTTGCCGATCTCCGCCTAGAGGCGGACACAACCAACGCGCAGATCACGGATCTTGGGCCGACGACCGGTTCCACAAAGCCGTCCTTCCCCAACCGTCCGCTGATCATCGGGTCGGCCATTGCCTCGGGCCTTGGTCTGGGCATCCTGCTGGCGCTGCTGGTGGAACTGCTCAACCGTCGCGTGCGCAGCGAAGATGATCTGGCAGGCGCAGCCTCAGCCCCCGTTTTTGCCACCGTGGGTGCAAATCAGCGCAGCTGGTTCATGCGCCGGATCGTCGATTTTCTTGAAGGTCGTCGCAAAGCCAAGGATCCCGGCGCCGCCGGAGACTATTCGCCGGAGGCCGCAGAATGAACGACGCCACAACGCTTGAACCGCAGGTTCTTTCCCGCCGCACCTCCGCCTTGCTGGTGGTCGACCCGTCCAGCATGCAGGCAGAAGCCCTGCGTGGCCTGCGCACCCGCGTGATCGCACAGCATGTCCGCGAAGGGCGGCGTGCGCTGGCGGTGTGCACCGCCAATGAAGGCGCGGGCTGCACCTTCATCGCGACGAACCTCGCCATTGCCATGGCGCAGATTGGGGTGAAGACCGTTCTGGTCGATACCGACCTGCGCGGTGGCACGGTTGGGCAGGTGTTCGATTGTCCGGCAGACCGTCCGGGCCTTGGCGCGTTTCTGTCCAATGACAAGGTACGGTACAACGACATCGTTGAGAGCGATGTCATTCCAGATTTGTCGATCATTCCGGCAGGCCCACCGTCGGACAACGCACAGGAATTGCTGTCCTCGGCGCGCTTTGCGGCTTTTGTCGGTCAGCTTCTGCGGGAATATGATCTGGCGATTTTCGACACGACCCCGTCCAACACCTGCACCGATGCGCAGCGGGTGGCGACGGTCGTCGGCTATAGCCTGGTCGTTGCCCATAAAGACGAAACCTATTTCGACGACGTCAAGGCTTTAGCGGAGCTTCTGCGCGCAGATAAGTCGGTCATCGTCGGCACCGTCCTGAACGACTTTTGATCATGGCGAGCATCGCAGGTTCAAACACCGCGCCGTCTGACAGTCTTCCGCTGGAGCGTTGGGCGCTGATCGTCGGCCTGTCGGTCCTGATCGGGCCGACCATTATCGCCATGGCGGATCAATTCTGGTCGCAGGAAGCGGGCGTGCATGGCCCCATCGTGCTCGCCACCGGCATCTGGCTGCTGCTGCGCCAGCGGCAGACCTTGCTGGAGCTTCAGGCGCCGGGCAATCCGCTTATCGCCTGGGGTGGCTTCCTGCTCTTGCTGCCGGTCTATATCTTTGGCCGCGCCTTTGATTTCCTCAGCATTGAAGTGGCCGCGATGCTCGGCATCTTGCTGGCCGTATTCTATAATTATTTCGGGTTCCGGGCGTGCAAGCATGTGTGGTTCCCGATCTTCTATCTGGGTTTTCTTATCCCGCCGCCGGGCTGGCTGATTGATCTGCTGACAGCCGGATTGAAGACGTTTGTTTCCTGGGCTGCGACCTATCTTATTGACTGGATGGGCTATCCTGTCGCCCGCATCGGCGTGACGCTCTATGTCGCGCAATTCCAGCTGTTGGTCGAAGATGCGTGCTCGGGCATGAACTCCATTGTCAGCCTGACTTCGGTCAGCCTGTTCTACATCTACCTGCTGCATTCATCGTCCTGGCGCTATGCGCTGTTCCTGACATTCTGGATCTTGCCGATCGCCATTTTCGCGAACCTGATCCGTGTGCTGATGCTGGTGCTCATCACCTACCATCTGGGCAATGAGGCGGCACAGGGCTTCCTCCACAACACAGCAGGCATGGTCATGTTCGTCACAGCGCTGCTCGGCATTTTCGCGGTGGATAGGATGCTCGCACCGATCTTCCTCAAAAGGGGCTGGATGTAATGGACCGTCGCGGATTTATCATCGGGGCCGGGTGCCTTGCGGCGGCGGCCAGTTCCTATGCGATGAAGCCGCGGGAGCGGATTTCGCTGATGGGCAAGCTCAAGCTTGAGGATGCCATTCCCAAAGCGTTCAACGGTTGGAAGCAATATGACTCCAACCAGATCGTGGTGCCGGAAAGCGAAAACAGTCTTGCCCGTCAGCTTTACAGCCAGTCGGTCGGCCGCCTCTACGTGCGCGGGGATGATGAGTTCGCGATGATGTTGATCGCCTATGGCGACACGCAGAGCGATACGCTCCAGCTCCACCGGCCGGAGGTTTGCTATCCGGCCTTTGGCATGGAAATCACCGAGAATGATCTGACGGCGGTGCCATTGTCGCGGTCGGTGTCGATCCCCGGGCGGGACCTTGTCGCGGTGAATGCTGAACGCACCGAATATGTGACCTATTGGACCCGTCTGGGCCAGGCCTTGCCGACGACAGGAGCAGAACAGCGCGCGGCAAAGCTGAAGGACGCCCTGGCCGGAATCATTCCCGATGGTGTTCTGGTCCGCTTCTCAACGGTGATGGAGGGTCCGAAGATCTCCTTCGAGGTCAATCGCAGATTTGCCGCAGACATGATGGCTGCGGTCTCTCCCGCAGTGCGTCGCGTGCTCATCGGCGATGGGCCGGCCGCGGCCCTCGACCGGGATCTCGGCGGCCGGGCCTGATTGGGGTGGAACCAAAGGGCATGGACAAGCTGGAGACGATGGCCCGGCCACCGGCGGACGACGGGCGAGAGGGCGTAACGCCGCCTGACCTTAAACACATGCGCAGTTCCGGCCCGGTTGAGGCGGACCACGCCCGCGCGCCGTTGCTGCTGGATCTCACAACAATCTTCATGCGGGTCGTAGAACCGCTGACCTTGGTGGCCGTCGGCTTGCTCATGCAGCTGCTCTTGGTTGAACGCACGGGCCCGAGTGCCGGACCCATTTATTTTCGCGCGGCGCTCCTTGGCGGCATCTTCTATGCAGGCGTTGCCGAAGCCATTGGTGCCTATGACATGGATGTGCGCTTTTCCATGCGGCGAGCAACCGGGCGGGTGCTGACGGCGCTGTTTGCAACCGCAATGTTTGTGATGACGGTCGGCTTCTTCCTGAAGGTGTCGGAGGATTATTCGCGCCTCTGGGCGGTCAGCTGGTTTGCAGCGGGCGCCCTGTCGCTCAGCGGCGGGCGCCTTGCCCTGACGGGGTGGATGCAGGGCAAGAAGCGCGAAGGGTTGTTCAACTTGCGCGTCGCCATTTTCGGGACCGGCGAACAAGGGCAGCGGCTCGCCCAGTATATTGAAGGCAATGAACGGCTCACCATCGACCTTGTCGGCTTTTTTGATGATCGGGAGCCTGGGCGCATCACGGGCGTTGCGACCGACCTGCCCTTGTGCGGGGATTTGGCGGAACTGGTGTCACTGGTCCGGCAGGGGCGCATAGATCAGGTGATTATCGCTTTGCCCTGGTCGGCGGAGCGGCGCTTGCAGGATATTGTCGCCGCGCTTGCGGTCACGCCGGTGCGTATCCGCCTCGCGCCGGATCTGGCCAGTTTTGCTTTTGCCCAGCGGCCGATTGTGCTGCTCGGGGACTTGCCGGTCATGACGCTGTTTGAGCGGCCGATCACGGGGCTTGATCAGGTGATGAAGAAGTTTGAGGACATGGTCCTTCTTCTCTTCATCCTGCCGCTGGTCCTGCCGGTTATGTTGATTGCCGCCATCGCCATCAGGCTCGACAGCCCCGGCCCGATCTTCTTCAAGCAGGAGCGGGAAGGCT
>CAJBSR010000238.1 GCA_903958285.1 uncultured Sphingomonadales bacterium | reverse complement strand
TCCCGTTAATCTGCAGCGGGAAAAGTTAAACCGGCTCACCACGGCCATGGCGGACCTGACCGGCAAATCTCCGACGGTGTTCCGCGCGGGACGCTACGGTCTTGGGCCCGAGACGATGTCCCATCTGGCAGAGCTTGGCTATCGCATGGACGTCTCTGTTCGGTCCCTGTTTGATTACTCGGACGAAGACGGCCCAAATTATGCCGACTGCCCGGTCTGGCCGTGGCGAACGCCGGAGGGGATTGTCGAACTGCCGTTGACGACTGGTTGGACGGGGCGCCTGCGCAAGTTCCCGGCCCTTTACCGGAGCCGCACGCTCCACGGCGCTTTGGCAAAGACGGATTTACTCAAGCGCGTTCCACTGACGCCGGAAGGAACTCCGGCAAAGCAAGCGATTGCAGTCATTGAGGCCCTGCATGAAGACGGTCTCGATATCTTCAGCCTTTCATTCCACTCGCCAACGCTGGCCGTCGGGCACACGCCCTATGCGAAAAATGGCACTGATCTCGCGCGCTTCTGGGATTGGTGGGATGCCATCTTCAAGGCCTTTGACAGGCTCGGCGTAAAGCCGGTGCGTTACGATGCCCTGGCCGACGCACTTTGCGGGGCGGAATGATGTCCTCCTTACCTATCTTGAAGGATGCGCAGACAAGAATTGTGTCTGCGACCGACATTACTCAGCAATTGGCGACCGAGTGGGATGACCTTGCCCGTTGCGCCAGCGAGCCCAACAGCTTTTATGAACGTTGGTTTGTCGAGGCCAGCCTGCGCCATCTGACGATCCCTGACAATCTCCAATTCCTGTTTGTCCGCGATGATCGTGGCACGCTGGTGGGAATGCTCCCATTGCGGGCCGGCCAGAATTACGGTCGGATGCCTCTGTCGGCACTTCAGAACTGGCTGCATTACAATCAATTCCTTGGCGTTCCGCTGGTGCGCAAGGGATCGGAAGAGCTCTTTTGGCGCGAAGTCATCGCAGAATTTGATGAAAGCTGTCCTCGTTCCGACATCCTTTATCTCTCTGAAATGCTGGCGGAAGGGCCCGTTACGGACGGGCTGTTCGCTGTTTGCAAAATTTTGGGAAGATCAGCGGCGGTGGTCCATCGCTATCAGCGGGCGCTACTTCTGGCAGGCTCAACACCGGACGAATATTGGTCAGAGTCCGTCCGCAAAAAGAAGCGCAAGGAAATCGCGCGGCTGGAAAACCGTCTTTCTGAGATTGGCGAGGTCCGGGTTGATAGTCTCCGAGTGGACACAGATGCAGAGACGTGGATCGCGGAATTCCTCTCGCTAGAGGCGGCAGGCTGGAAGGCACTGGAGGGCGCCGCGCTCGCCAAAGAGGATGGCACACGCAACTTCTTCTGCGCTGCCACTGCCGAGGGGTTGAAGCAACGGCGCGTTGAGATCCTTCGCCTGCGCGTCGGTACAGAGACGATCGCCATGCTGGTCAACTTCCTCGCAGAGTCGGGCTCTTTCTCGTTCAAAATTGCCTATGATGAGGATTATGCCCGCTATTCTCCGGGCATTCTCATTGAAAAGGCAAACCTCCAACGACTGGCCGACCCGTCCTTTGGCTGGATGGACAGTTGTGCCGTTGAAGACCACCCGATGATCAACAGTTTGTGGCGTGGACGACGCGACATTGTGCGCATCGCCTTACCCCGAAAGGGCTTGCGCGCTGCCGTCATGTTTCGAGCGGCCCGCCTTGTCGAAACGGGCTGGTCAGCCATCAAACAGTTCCGCAACCGCGGCCAGAATGACAATGGGACTATAAAAGATGACAACGAGCTTTGACGCCGCCGCGCTGGCGACGTTCAACAATCTTTATCCCGAAACAAGCGGGACCCTGGGGCATCAGTTGGTCGACCACCCGCTGCTTCAATTGGACCAGCTTGCTGAATTTGCCGCGCGGATTGATCCCTCAAACGTGGAATATAATATCGGCCAATTGCCGGTTGGCATCGACCCTGCGGCCGTTCCGGGCAACGGGTTGAGTATTGAAGAGACAATCCGCTCCATCGAAGAAAATGGATCTTGGATGGTTCTCAAGTGGATTGAGAATGACCCCGACTATCGCGCCCTCCTTCACGAGGCGCTTGCGCCATTGCAGCCTTATGTAGCCCCGAAAACGGGGGAGATGTTGACGCTACAGGGATTTATCTTCGTCTCATCCCCGGGTGCGGTGACCCCATATCACATGGACCCGGAGCACAACATTCTGCTCCAGATACGCGGCGACAAGGTCATGACCGTCTTCCCGCAGGTCGACGATCAGTTGCTCTCGGATCAGGACCATGAACGCTATCATTTGGGCGGACACCGCAATCTGGTTTGGCAGGACGAATTCGCGGCGAAGGGCCAGGCCGTGCCGTTGGCTCCCGGAGATGCCATCTATGTTCCCGTCAAAGCGCCGCATTGGGTGAAGGTGGGCAAGGACCTGTCCATCTCCCTGTCGATTACTTGGCGGTCGAACTGGAGTTACAGGGAAGCTGACGCGCGGGGCTTTAACTCAGTTTTGCGTGAAATGGGCCTCGCCCCCCGCGCGCCGGGCCGGTTTCCAAGCCAGAACTATGCAAAGTCTCTCGCCTTCCGTGCGATCCGTCGCGTCAAAGGCATCGCCGGGACAAACGGCTAGAAGGCACGCGCCAGTTGATCGATGAGCGCGCGGGCCGGACTTTCGGGCTGATGCTCATTTCCCAACTCTGCATCAAGCCGCGCAACGCGGGCATAGAGATCGAGGCTCGCTTCAATGCGTGTAAGAGCGCCATCTGGTAAACCCGTCAACGATGCGAGGTCCGTCTCCGTGGGCCCACCCAGTTTACTGGGAGGCTTTGCGTTTATACCCGATGCAGGCGATGCTAGAGACCGCTGCCCAAGCAGCCAGGCGATGATGTGCATCAACCGCGTCGTCACTTTCAGGGACTCGCACGAAAAAGCGACTCTAAGAACCGGGCCAAGCGCATCCCGCTCTTCGCGGCTAAATGTGTCGAAATAGGCACGTGCATCATCGGCCAGCACCATGGCCTCGACATAAAGAGCGTCAATGACCTTTGCCGTCACTCTTAACTGGGGTGCTGCTGCGGCGTCCATGAAGTAGCTATGGCAAGCGGGGCCAAAATCGACCAGTTGGAAACGGCGTTAACGCGACGTTAGGCGATGATATCCGGAATGAGATGCGACTCAATCGTTGCAATCTCATCACGCAGCGCCAGCTTGCGCTTTTTCATACGTGCCAAACGCACCTGATCATGCACGACAGTTTCCCGTAACGCTTCGATGGCTGTGTCCAAATCCCGATGCTCTTCGCGAAGTGATTCGAGCCGCGCGCGCATGAATTGCTGTTCCATCTCGCTCCTCAACAACATTTATGCGCAGTCGCCAGACATGTCTGCAAACTGTCACGAAACTTTCTTTTATCAGCTTTCCATCCGTCGCGGAAAAATGCTCCATTGTCGAGATAACTGCAATATCCGCGCGACATGACATGCAGATGATGATTTATTCCAAGCCTCAGAAAAAAATGGAGTGTCGCTTATGGAACATAATCATGTTTTCGCACTCGAAGCCAAGCATGCCTTGCTTGACCAGAAGATACATCAGGAAGAGCAACGGCCCTATCCTGATCAGCTCACACTGAGCCGCCTCAAAAAAGAAAAACTAAGAATCAAGGAGGTTTTGGCAACCCGCTAAAGGTTGCAATCGGTGTGCTGCCCTGAGGCGATCTGCCTCAGGTCGGCATCCGAAATCAGGTCATTTTTAAACCCGGACGCCGCGAAGGCGGAAACTTCAGAAAATCAGGCCTGGGGTCTTCACCTTTACCGACGGGCTGCCGCACTTTGGCAGGGTCAATCTCTGCATTGAAGGCAATGCCCATCCGCCCATCTGTTGCCCAAACCACTTTGCCTTTGATCGGCGGAAGGTTCTTCATTTCAACCAAAACGGCAGTGCCGACAGCAAGAATAGTTGGCGCTTCGGCCATCAATCCGGTCGGAGAGAGGTTGCGGATGC
>CAJBSR010000237.1 GCA_903958285.1 uncultured Sphingomonadales bacterium | reverse complement strand
CGTCCGCTGGGCGGCCAATGGCAGCAAGAAGGGCCAGCAGTTGGCCTCTCGCTAAACCCTATCGATATCCCCACGTCACACACGGGGTAGGGCGGTCAGGACAGGTCCCGGCCGCCCTTCATCGTTTTAAGGACACGGCCCTGCACGGGCAGCTTGTCAAACGGGGTATTGCCAGCCTGCCCGACGAACTTTGCCGCATCGATCTGCCAGGGGCTGCCCATATCGAAGAAGACGAGGTCGGCAGGCGCGCCTACTTCGAGCCGGCCACTGTCCACGCCAAGCAGGCGGGACGGGTTGAGCGACAGCAGTTCAAACAGCCGTTCCACGGACACAACACCATCACGCACCAGCCCTAGCGATAGGGCGAGCAGCGTCTCTGCCCCAGCGGCGCCGGGGTCTGCGTCGGCAAAGGGCAGGCGCTTGACCTCCGGGCCACGCGGGTCGTGCGCAGAGCCGATCACGTCAATGGTCCCGTCCCGAACAGCCTCAATGCAGGCGCGCCGGTCCGCTTCGGCCCGCAGCGGCGGGGAGAGCCGTGCAAAGGTGCGGAAGTCATTAATCGCGACTTCGGACAGGAAAAGGTGGGTGGGCGAGATGCCGCAGCTGATCGCCAGCCCGCGGGCCTTGGCACTGCGGATCAGGTCTAGCCCCTTGGCTGTCGTCACCGTCCGGAAATGCAGCCGAGCGCCGGTCAGTTCGGCGAGCATCAAGTCACGCGCAATCGCAATCGCTTCAGCCTCAGCGGGCGCGCTGGATAGGCCCAGACGGGTCGATGTCTCACTCGCCGTGGCGACAGCGCCTGCGGCTAGCCCGGCGTCTTCGGCATGAGTTATGACCGTCAGGCCAAGCGACGCGGCGTACGTCAGCACTTTGTGCATGACGCCTGAATCCGCCACCCAGCCGCGACCGGTGGAGACCGCCTTGGCCCCCGCCTTGCGCATCATGGCATATTCGCCGAGTTCGACGCCTGCGAGGCCGCGTGTGGCCGCAGCCAGCGGGTGAACCCAAAGATCGGGCTTGGCTGCAAGGGCGGCGCGCTGGACGATGCCGGGTTCATCCAGCACCGGCTTTTGATCCGGCATCAGCGCAATGCGGGTGATGCCGCCTGCAATGCAGGCACGCTTATCGACTGAGAAGACGCCAAGATCGACAATGCCGGGGGCGACATGCGCGCCTTTGGCATCTAGGATCTCCGCTCCGGCGGGTACTTCGCCGCCGATGGCCGCAATCCGGTCTCCGTCCAGCAGGAGGGTGCCTTTTCCGCCGACGAGATGGGCGTTGATGATGGCGATCATTGTCTTCATGCCACACCCCTCCGGCTGCGCGTCAGCACGTCAAGGCAGGCCATGCGCACGGCAACCCCCATTTCAACCTGCTCCGCAATGACCGAGCGGTTGACGTCGTCGGCCACATCGCTGGCAATTTCGACGCCGCGGTTCATCGGGCCGGGGTGCATGACGAGTGCGTCAGGTTTCGCGCGTTTCAACCGCTCATAAGTCAGGCCGTAGAGCGCATGATATTCGCGCAGCGAGGGGACGAAGCCGCCCTCCATTCGCTCGGTTTGCAGGCGTAGCATCATCACGACATCGGCGTCGGCAATGCCTTCATCCATATCGGTAAAGGGAGTGACGCCCATCTGCTCAATCGCCGGCGGCATCAGCGTGGCCGGAGCGACGACGCGGACGTCGGCGGCAAGTGAAGTAAGCGCCAAAATGTTGGATCGTGCGACGCGACTGTGAAGGACATCGCCGCAGATCGCGACCTTAAGGCCTTGAAAATTGCCCTTGCGGCGACGGATCGTCAGCGCATCGAGCAGCGCCTGTGTCGGGTGTTCGTGGCGTCCGTCGCCTGCGTTGAGCACGGGGCAGTCTACCTTGTCGGCAATCAGCGCGACCGCGCCTGAAGAGGCATGACGGATGACGATCACGTCGGCCCGCATGGCGTTGAGCGTGATCGCGGTGTCGATCAGTGTTTCGCCCTTTTTCATGCTGGACGTCGCTGCGTGCATGTTGACGACGTCGGCGCCGAGGCGCTTTCCGGCAATCTCGAACGACAGCAAGGTGCGCGTCGAATTTTCGAAAAAGGCGTTGATTTGGGTGAGGCCAGCCAGCCGGTCATCATGCTTGGTGAGCGAACGGTTGAGCGTGACCCATTGTTCGGCTTCATCAAGAAAATAGAGGATTTCATGCGGCTGAAGGCCGGCGATACCGAGCAGATGCCGGTGCGGGAAAAGCGGTGATGTCATTAAAGCCCATCCCTAGACGGGATATGCCGCAGGTTCAAGCGTTGCCTAAGACCTGATCATCCCAGCAAACCGCCCATGGCGAGTGCATCAATGGCCCCTTGCAGAATATAAGCGGCCGCCGCTGAGTCGACCCGCTCGGCCCGTTTGGCGCGCGACAGGTCCGCATCAATCATCGCCCGCTCCACGGCTTGCGTGGACCAGCGCTCATCCCAGAGCAGGATGGGCAGGCCGAGGTCTTCCATATTGCGGGCGAAGGCACGCGTGGATTGGGTGCGTGGACTGTCCGTCCCGTCGAGATTGAGCGGTAGGCCCATGACGATGCCCTTGACGGATTGGGCCGCAATAAGGTCACGCAGCTTGGCCCGGTCGACGGAGAACTTGGCGCGGCGGATGAGGTCTGCAGGTGTCGCGATGGTCCACCCGGCATCGCACAGCGCCGTGCCAATTGTCTGTGTGCCGACGTCGAGGCCGATCAGGCGGCCACCTTCGGGCAGGGCCGCACGATAATCGAGGGGGGTGGCGGTAATCACTTGGCTGAAAACGCCGCCATGCGCCGCGCGGCATCCGCCCGGACATTGGCCCAGAACAGGCTATAGTCGTACACATGGTAGTTGTTGCCGGGCAGAACATAGGGCCCAAGGTCCGGCCCTTCGCCGATCAGCAGATAGCCTTTGGCATCGCAGCGAGCAGGAGCGCCTCCGGCCACCATCTCGCCGGGTTTGAGGTCTGCGCCGATCTTGAGCGTCCCAAGATTCGCAGTCGCCGGTGCATCCGGCCTCGCGCCGCCGGTAAGCGGGTTGGTGCACAGATAGGCATCCCCACGCGTCTTTCCGGTCAGGCCCGTTTGGCGATCTTGCTGCGCGGCGATGTCCTTATAGTCGGCGGGCTCGGCATAGCTCTGCCAGCTTAGCACACAGCCGGTCTGATCGGGCTTGGTGCAGGCCGGCAAACCAAGTGCGGGCAGGTCTGCCTTGATCGAGATGGGCCACCCCACAGCATACGCGGCGACAATGCGCTTTGAGAGGGGTTTGCCAACGACCCGATCCTGCATCAGATGCATCAGGTGCAGCGCGCCCTGGCTGTGTCCGGCAAGAAGGATGGGCGTGTCCGGCTTTTGCGCAGCGACAAAGGCATCAAAGGCCATCAGAACGTCGCGATAGGCGAGCGCTAAGGCCTTTGCGGCTTCAGGCTGATCCGTCAGAAACGCACCGAAGGCGGCCTGCCGGTAGCGCGGCGCCCAGATGTTGGGCGCACTGTTGAAGGCGCTGGCCTGCCCACGGACGAACTGAATTGCCGTTTCATTGGCTTCGGTGTTGTCGAGCGGCGCATTCCAATGGTCGTTGGACATGTAGCTCGTCGGGTGGACAAAAAAGACTGTAATATCATTTCCTTGTGAAATGTTCTTTGGAGCACCTGTCGGGATCCATTGGGCTGGATTGCTGGCGATGTCCGGCCGCGCGATCCACATTTTTGGCGATGCATAAGCATCGGCAGCGAGGGCGGGCTGATCCTTAAAGGCTTCCCCCGGCACAAAAGCGATGCGCGATAACTGCGCGCCGAAGAGCCTCAACGCCAAGAGCACGAGGAGGACGAGAACGATAATCCCGGCAATAACATAGAGGAATTTACGCGCCACAAGCTGCTCCGGAAATGAAGGCGCCTTACTGCATGGGGCACAGGAATGATGCAAGCCATGCTTGTGCGCTGGCGCCAGCGGCATAAGCTGGGCTGCGAGAATGAGGAGGGTGGGCATGACCGAGTCGAGCGCACAAGATTGGCCGGAGCGGAACTGGGCCGTCGCGATATTGGGCGCGCTTGTTGGATTGGCGATCCAGCAACTGGCGGACGGCAAGATGGACGATGTCCTGCGCCCCGGGCTTGCTGCTGCGCTTATGACAGGCGGGGTTGCCTTTGCTTTCACGCTCGATCGGGACAGGATCCGACTGTCGGCTGCTTTTGCGGCTTTTGCGGCCCTGCTGGTCGGAACGACTGTCTATCTGAACGGCGGCTTTTCAGAACTTGATCGGGGAGAGGGGTGGACGCTGCTCTGTGCCGTCCTCACGGTGGTCATTGCTGCGCCCCTCTTTCAGGGCTGGTGCGATGCGGGCCAGCCAAAGCCACCACGCCTCTCGTCTCTCGCCTATCCGCGTGTGCATGACCGGGCCTGGATGAACACGCTTTTGTGGTTCGCCTGTTGGCTGTTTGCAGGAATTGTTTTCCTTTTAGGTCAATTACTTGCAGAACTTTTCTCACTCATTGGCATAAAGCTGGTGCGCACGGCGATGGAGGAAAGCTGGTTCGTCGCGATGCTGATGGGCGGCGCCTTTGGCGCGGCATCCGGCTTGCTGCGTGATCGGGAGAGTCTGCTGATCACGTTGCAGACTGTGGTGCGCCGGGTCCTTTCCGTGCTCGCGCCCGTTCTCGGTTTCGCGCTCATCATCTTCCTGCTTGCGCTCCCTTTCGCCGGACTGGGGGCACTGTGGGATGCGACCAAGTCCACCACGCCGATCCTGCTCTCCTGCATCGTCGGGGCGTTGATCCTGTCAAACGCAGCCATCGGAGACTCCAAGGCTGATGAAGCCCAAATGGCTGTCTTGCGCTGGGGTGCAGCAGCATTGGGGGTGGCGATGCTCCCGCTGGCGATTATCGCTGCCATCTCCACCGGCCTGCGCATCGGGCAATATGGACTGACGCCGGAACGTCTCTGGGCGATCGTTTTTGTCGCCATCGCATTGGCCTATGGCGCGGGTTATCTATGGGTCATCGTCCGCAGGCGGTTGGGCTGGTTTGATGCCGTCCGTCCTCTGAACCTGCAACTCGCGGCATTGCTCTGCCTATTGGCGTTCATCCTTGCGACGCCGCTTATCAATTTCGGCGCATGGTCCACGCGCAGCCAGTTGGCGCGGCTGGAAAGCGGGCAGGTGAGTGTCGATAAGTTCGATTGGGCGTCGCTCAAATTCGAATTCGGGAAATCGGGCGTTGCCGCGCTGGAGCAGTTGTCCAAAACGGGCAAGACGCCAGACATCCGCAAGGCGGCGGCCAAGGCGCTGAAATTGGACAACAGGTGGGAAGCACAATCCCAACAACAGGCCGTCAGCCGCGCGGATGGTGTTGCCCGCAATATCACCATCATGCCAAAGGCCGTCCCGCTGCCGCGTGACTTGATCGTGCTCATCTCCCAATTTGGATCGTGCGAAACACAAGGCAATTGCGTGCTTTTCTATGGGCCGGGGCAGGCAGAGGCTGTTGCCATCACCAAGCCTTGCGAAGGTTGCAGCGTCGAGGTTTACCGTTTCACGCAGGCGGCGAAGGGTGACTGGACCCGCGCGAATGACAATGCGCCGCCGACCGGCAACTGGGCGACGATCAAAAAGGCAGAGTCCGACGCGATCAGGGCGGGCAAGGTTGAGATTCGTGAGGTCCGCAGGCGGCAGGTCTATGTTGATGGCAAGCCAGCGGGGTTGCCGTTTGAGTGACCTGATATCCTCAACTTAATGATCCGCGCGGATGCCGGACGGTTGTTTTCGGCCCTGTGTGGGGTAAAGCACGGGAGAACAAGATTCTCCTTTTAGCAGGACGATACACCCATGAAATTCTTCGCAGACACCGCCGAAATCGCTGACATTAAAGAACTGGCCGCAACGGGTCTGCTCGATGGCGTCACGACCAACCCGTCGCTGATCGCGAAGTCGGGTCGGGATTTCATGGAAGTCACCCGCGAAATTTGCGGCATCACCGATGGCCCGGTGTCCGCCGAAGTCGTGGCGCTCGACCATGCGACGATGATGAAGGAAGCCGAAGTGCTCCGGAAGATCGCCGACAATGTCTGCATCAAGGTGCCGCTTACGATCGACGGCCTCAAGACCTGCAAGGCGCTGACCAGCGAAGGCACGATGGTCAACGTCACGCTCTGCTTCTCTGCCAATCAGGCGCTGCTCGCGGCAAAGGCGGGCGCGACGTTCATCTCGCCCTTCGTTGGCCGCCATGACGACAATGGTTTTGACGGGATGCAGCTCATCGCTGACATTCGCCTGATTTACGACAATTATGGTTTCGGCACCGAAATCCTCGTCGCCAGCGTGCGTCACGGCGTCCATGTGCTGGAAGCCGCCAAGATCGGCGCGGACGTCATGACGGCGCCGCCGTCGGTCATCAAGGCGTTGTTCAACCATGTGTTGACCGACAAGGGTATCGCCGGCTTCCTCGCCGATTGGGAAAAGACGGGACAGAAAATCATTTGAGCGATATCGTCCAGCGCTGGTCCGACCATCTCCGTCGGGATCGGCGACGGTCGACCCACACTGTCCGCGCCTATGTGGCAACGGCAGAACGCTTGATGAGTTTTTTGCGGGTACATCATGGCGGGGCACCCAATCTTTCCAAGGTCGAGGCGGCGGACCTGCGCGCCTATCTCGCCTCCCGGAGGGGCGACGGCATCGGCAATGTCTCCACCGCACGCGAATTGTCAGCCGTGCGGGGTTTTCTGAAATTTGCAGGCGGCGAGGATGCGGTGCCTCGGGTCAAAGGGCCGCGCGTCCGCAAGTCGTTGCCGCGGCCCGTCTCACCGGACGAGGTGATCGCGCTGGCCGAAGATGTGGCGGATCAAGCGAAAGAGCCTTGGATTGCGGCGCGCGACTGGGCGATCCTGCTGCTGCTTTACGGTGCTGGCCTTCGCATAGGGGAGGCGCTGGGGCTGACGGGCGATATCCTGCCGATTGGTGAGACCATGTCGGTTACCGGCAAACGGCTGAAGACACGCATTGTGCCCATCCTGCCTGAGGTCCGCACGGCCATTGGAACCTATGCCGACATCTGCCCCTATGGCGTTGCAAAGGGGGAACCGCTGTTTCGAGGTGTGCGAGGCGGTCCGCTGGAGCCGGGCATTGTCCGCCGCGCGGTGCAGGCGGCACGGACCCGCCTCAACCTTTCAGACCGGACGACGCCCCATGCGCTTCGGCACAGCTTCGCCAGCCATTTGTTGGCCCGTGGCGCAGATTTGCGGAGCCTGCAGGAATTGCTCGGTCATGCCAGCCTGTCATCGACACAGGTCTATACAGCGGTCGATGCGGCTTATTTGCTCGATGTGTACCGGACGGCGCATCCGCGGGCATGAGAAGGCCCACTGCTCCCGCTCACCCTGAGCTTGTCGAAGGGCTGTTCTTTGCTGGGGGCCAAAAAGGAAGAACGGGGCTTCGACAAGCTCAGCCCAAACGGAGTTGAGTGCTCAGCCCTTGTCTGGCTTCCAAGTGATCAGCCGCCAGACATAGCCGAGCACGATCACCGCCATCACCGCTGTCGCAATCGGGCCGACGAACTGGTCTACTTCCTCGAAATTCTTGCCCATCGTGTAGCCGGCGAGGCCGAGCAGCGCGGTCCAGCCCGCCGTTCCGATGGTGGACCAGATCACAAAGGTCGACAGCCGCATGTGCAGTAATCCGGCCGGGATTGAGATCAACGACCGCAGCGTGGGGAGCATCCGGCCGAAAAAGACGATGGCCCAACCTTGCGTGCCGAACAGTTTTTCCGCCTTTTCAATCTCTTTCCAGTCAAGCGTCAGGAACCGCCCCCAACGCACGATGAGCGGCTTGAACCGCTCAATGCCGATGACGCGGGCGGCGAGATACCAAAAGTAATTGCCGAGCATTGCGCCGGCTGTGCCAGCCGCGATGACAGCGGTGATGTCCATCTTGCCCCGCGCCGCCGCAAGGCCAGAGACGGACATGATGATTTCGGACGGAATTGGCGGAAAGACCGTTTCCAGAAACATCAGAAATCCGACGCCGAGATAGCCTGCGTCCTCAATCAGATGGATGATCCAATCGCTCATTTGGAAATCTTCGCTTCAATTACATCCCAGATGAGCGCGGGGGTGTCTGTCCCGTTGAACGCGTCGATGGCGACGATACCCGTCGGTGACGTCACGTTGATTTCAGTCAGCCACTTGCCGCCGATCACGTCTATGCCGACAAACAATAGCCCGCGCTTTTTGAGTTCGGGCCCAATGGCAGCGCAGATTTCGCGTTCGCCAAGCGTCAAGTCAGTTGCTTCGGCGCGGCCACCGGCGGCAAGGTTGGAGCGGATTTCGCCCGCGCCGGGGATACGGTTGATGGCGCCGGCCACTTCGCCGTCGATCAGGACGATGCGCTTGTCGCCGCTTTCAACAGCCCGGATAAAGGCCTGTGCCATGAAGGGTTCGCGCCACACTTGACCGAACAGTTCCGTGATGGCGGCCAGATTCTTGCCGTCCTTGGCAATGTGCATGACGGCAGAGCCGGCATTGCCGTGGAGCGGCTTCACGACGATTTCGCCATGTGTCTTGTGGAATTCACGCACCTCGTCGAGCGAGCGTGTCACGAGCGTCGGCGGCATGAACTGCGCGAAATCGAGCACGAAGACCTTCTCCGGCGCGTTGCGTACGCTCACCGGATCATTGGCGACCAGCGTCCGATGCGTGATCCGCTCCAGCAGATGCGTGGCCGTGATGTAGCCGAGGTCAAAGGGCGGGTCCTGCCGCATCAGCACGGCATCGATGTCGTCGGCCAGATCGATCTTCACCGGCGCGCCGAACGAGAAGTGGTTGCCCGCCTCGCGCTGAACCGTCACCGGACGCGCCGTCACCCAGACGCGGCCGTCGGAATAGTTCAGCTCGTCAGCGGTGTAGTGATAGCTGGTATAGCCGCGTGACTGCGCTGACAGCATCAGCGCGAAGGTCGAATCGCCGGTAATGTTGAGACCCTCCATCGGGTCCATCTGGAATGCGACCTTCAGGGTCATCGCGGGTCTCCTTGTCTGGCGGGCGATCTAGGCGAAGCGGGCGGCTTTGTCACCCGTGCCAGGCATTGGGAATATGGCGGGGGAAGGCGAAAGGTGCGATCAGCATCACGTCGATGCGGATGTCTTCGCCGTTCGCGGCATAGCGCGGCTGGAGGGCATTGGCCGCAGCGGCCACGCGGCGCAGACGCCATGCATCGATAGCGGTGTCCAGATCGGCCTTGTTCCGGCGTGCCTTGACCTCAATGAAGGCGACCGTGCGTCCGCGCTTGGCAACAAGATCAACCTCGCCAACGCGCAGTTTCACGCGGAAGGCAAGGATGCGCCACCCGTGCAGCCGCAACCACCAGGCGGCAATTGTCTCTCCCCAGCGGCCGCGACGTTCGGCGGCCTGTCGGGTCATTTGCCGAGCAGTTCCAAAGCGCGGGCATAGAGCGCCTTGCGATCCGCACCCAGCGTGCGGGCGACCTCTCCGGCAGCTTTGGCCGGGGACGCCGTCTTCAACGCCTCCACGAGAGCCGATTCGATGTCATCGCCCGAAGCTGCCTCCGGTTCGCCGGGCGGGCCGACCACGATGACGATCTCCCCCTTTGGCGGAGACCCCTCATACCGCGCGGCCAGTTCTAACAACGTGCCGGTCACGCATTCCTCATAAGCCTTGGTGATTTCCCGCGCGACGCCCGCCTCACGGTCCCCCAGCACCTGCGCCAGAATGGCAAGCGTATCCGCCAAGCGCGGGCCGGATTCATAGAATACCAACGTGGCACGCAGGGTTTTGAATTCTGCAATCTGGTCCGCCTTGGCCTTGGCTTTCGGCGGCAGAAACCCCGCAAAAAAGAAGCGGTCGGTCGGCAATCCCGCTAAAGTCAGCGCGGCAATGACAGCGGACGGGCCGGGAATCGTTACGATATGGCGGCCGGCGGCGCGCGCATCGCGGACAAGCTTGTATCCGGGGTCGGAAATGAGCGGCGTCCCTGCATCCGAGACCAAGGCCACAGCCTCGTTCGCCATCCGCTCAATCAGGCCGGGGCGGACCCGGTCAGCATTATGATCATGATAAGGCTGCATCGGGCGTTTGACGCCGATATGCTGCAGCAGCTTCGCCGTGACGCGGCTGTCTTCCACCGCTATGATGTCCGCCTCGCGAAGAATCGAGGCAGCACGTGGACTTAAATCGCCGAGATTGCCGATAGGCGTGGCGACGATATAGAGACCGGGTTGAAGCGTAGAAGCCATAGGGAGTGCGTCATGGCAGACGATATGGGTGAGGGGCAAGCGACAGACCTCAAACGGCGGCAAATCATGCGCTGGGGTCTTGTTGGTGCAGCATTGTTTATGGCCGGGTGCCAAGTCGTGCCCAAGGGCCCGCCAAAGCCTGTTGAAGCGCCTCCGGAAGAGGGCCCGGTGACTGGCCTTCCCACAGATGCCACACGCCATCGTATTGCGCTCTTGGTGCCGCTGACCGGCTCGAACGCGGGCATTGGGCAGTCCATTGCTAACGCGGCGAACATGGCCGTGCTCGATACCGGCGGTGAGCGGATCCGGATGACGGTATATGATACCGCAGGTGGTGCGGCTGCTGCGGCCGACAAGGCGATCGCAGAGGGCAATAAGCTGATCCTCGGCCCCTTGCTCGCCGAAGACGTTCGCGCGGCCGCTGAAGTCGGGCGCCGCAATCGCGTGCCCCTTATTGGTTTTTCAAATGACGTGTCGGTGGCAGGCAACGGCACCTATCTCCTCGGATTTACACCCGCCCAGTCGGTGTCGCGCGTGGTCGGCTTTGCCCGGTCCAAGGGACTGGTGAAGTTTGCCGGGCTGGTGCCGGCTGGCGTCTATGGCCAGCGTGCGCAGACAGCGCTTGCCCGCTCAGTTGAGGAGGCGGGCGGGTCGCTCGTTTCCGTGCAGAGCTATGACCGCAACGCCGGGGCCATCATGGGCGCGATTTCCCGCATCAACAAAGCCGGGGCGGCAGACGCCATTCTGATCGCCGATTCGAGCCGGACCGCAGTTCAGGCGATCCCGATTATCCGTCGCGGGCCGAGCGCCTCTGCGAAGATTTTGGGGACGGAACTCTGGAACACCGAATCCAGCCTGTCGTCGCCGACTTTGAACGGGGCTTGGTTCGCCAGCGTTTCGGACGGCGTCTACACCCAGATGGCAGCCAAATACCGGACGCGCTTCGGCATGGCGCCCTATCGTCTTTCGAGCCTTGGCTATGACGCTGTTCTCCTCGCGACCAAGGTTGCCACCAATTGGAAGCTTGGAACCCCGTTCCCGTTGCGGGCATTGGACGATACCGGTGGGTTTGCCGGGATTGATGGCGCCTTTCGGTTCAACGCCTATGGCGTAGCGGAGCGCGCGCTTGAGGTGCAGCAGGTGGGCCCAAGCGGGACAACGGTTGTGGCCCCTGCGCCCAAGGGCTTTGTAGACTAAGACCATTTCCCAACCAACCCCGCTCATCCTGAGCTTGTCGAAGGATCGTCCTTTATTCTGCAAGCCAAAGCAAACAGAAGGGCAGTCCTTCGACAGGCTCAGGACAAACGGAGAAGATGGGCTAAGCGGTTTTCTTAAACGCTCACCAGCTCCGCCAATATCCGATCAAGCAGAAGCATCCCGTCCGGAAGGACGGTGATGCGGCTGCCGGATTGGACTAGGAGCCCATAGCCAGCCAGTCGCGCTGCCGCGTCAGCATCAATCAGGGCATCCGCAGTCACTCCCGTCCGGCGCGCGATGTCGGCAAGGTCAATGCCTTCGCGCAGACGCAGGCCCATCAGCAAGGCCTCCTGCGCCTGCTCTGCCGGAGAAAGCGCCTCTTCCTGCTGTGCGCCATGGCTGTTGCGCTTGACGGCATTCAGGAAGTTCTCCGGCTTCTTATGGCGGACCGTCGCCATGCCGCCACGTCTGCCATGCGCGCCGGGGCCGATGCCTGCATAGCTGCCATAGCGCCAATAGGTCAGGTTGTGGCGGCTCTCCTCACCCAAGCGGGCGTGATTGGAAATCTCATAGCGTGGCAGGCCAGCCTCGGTCGTCAGGGCGTCGGTCAGTTCGTAAAACTCCGCCGCTTCATCCGGGTCCTTGGGTGTCAGCGCGCCTGTGCGCACCAGCGTTTCAAAGCGCGTGCCGGGTTCGATGGTCAATTGGTAGAGGGAGAGGTGCCCCGTCCCGAAGGACAAAGCGCGACCCAGCTCTGCTTCCCATCCGCTAAGCGTCTGCGCGGGCAGGGCATAGATCAGATCAAATGACACACGGGCAAAGGCCTTCTGCGCCACATCCAGTGCTGCGAGCCCTTCCTCCACATCATGCGCCCGACCCAAAAGCTTCAGCACCTCATTGTCGAGCGACTGCAGGCCAAGTGAGACGCGGTTGACGCCCGCCGCCGCCAGATCAGCAAAGCGGGCCGCCTCTACGGACGAGGGATTTGCCTCCAGCGTGATTTCGATGTCCGGCGCAAAGCCCCAATGGCGCTCTGCTGCCGAAATCAGCGCCGCCACTGTCGCTGGCGGCATGAGCGAAGGCGTGCCGCCGCCGAAGAAGATGGAGGTGAGCGGGCGTCCGCCGATCTGGTCTGCCTCATAGGCCATGTCGGCCAGGAGCGCGTCTAACCAGGCCGCCTGATCCGTAGTTTCACGGACATGGCTGTTAAAGTCACAGTAGG
>CAJBSR010000236.1 GCA_903958285.1 uncultured Sphingomonadales bacterium | reverse complement strand
GTGGGCGTTGTGCCGCTGCCTGATGCGCGCAAGCGGGCCCTGCAGATCAAAGCGGATGTCTCGCTTGGCCGCGACCCGAAGCGCGCGAGACTTGATCTTCGCGCCATCCCGACACTGAAAGAGTTCGCGCTAGAGCGGTATCTGCCGCACATCCAGCAGACTAAGCGAAGCTGGCAAGCTGATGAAGGGATTATTCGCTGCCACTTGCTGCCTCACCTTGGCAGATTTTATCTCGATGAAATCACAGACCAAATGGTCCTGAAGATGATGACCAAAATGCGCGCTGCCGGATATGCCAACGGCACGTGCAATCGCCCTGCGATCTTCCTCAAGATCATGCTCAATCTTGCGCGGCAATGGGGCATTTTGCCAGACGGGCGCGGGCTCACCAAAAAATTCCAGCTCTTTGATGAGGTGAAGCGACAAAGGTTCCTGTCTGCATCTGAAATGCGCGCCCTCATGACCGCTCTTCAGGTGGACGAAAACCAACAGGCGGCGAAAGCGATTGAACTGCTCTTGCTCACGGGCGCGCGACGGAATGAAGTGACGCAAGCCCGCTGGGAGCATGTCAATCTAGAACAGAACACGATGCTTGTCCCGCTGTCCAAATCGGGCCGACCGAGAACCATCTCTCTCAGCGCGGCTGCAGTTTCCCTTATTGCGGGGCTCCCCAGCTTTGGAAGAAGCGAGTGGCTATTTCCAAGCGCGCGAACAGGTCGGCCATGTTCGGCGCTCTATTATCCTTGGGAGCGCGTGCGCAAGCGCGCTGGGCTGGACGCTGTGCGCCTGCACGACCTACGTCACTCTTATGCCAGCAATCTCGTAAATGGCGGGGTGAGCTTATATGTTGTCCAGCAGTTGCTCGGCCATACCAACCCCCAGACAACGCAGCGATACGCTCATTTGGAGCAAGAGACCTTGGCTAAGGCGTCAGAGGTGGCGGCGGCGGCGGTCAAACGGGCAGTAGGAGGCCCGTGAGATAATGCCATTTCGGGTTGTATCGTATGGCCGCAATCGCGGTTCTGGTGACGGCGGCCCATCAAAATGACGAAATAAAAGGGTGAGCCGGATGACTCACCCTAATGTTTTTCACAAAACTGTATTGATTAGGCGTCGAGTGCGGCCTTGGCCGCGAGGCCATAGGCATTGCGCGCTGTTTGAAGAATGGCGAGTTCTTCCTGCAGGTTTGCAATTCGGCGATCGACGGCCTGAAGGCTCAGCAACTGAGCCTTCACTTCATCATTCAACGTGTCGGCATCGTAATCTGTGCCATCTATAGTAATGGTGGCCATGTCATGTGTCCCCTGAAAAAGTGGTGCGGGTTGCTCCCCCGACCATGGGCTGCGCGTGGCAAAGTTCTGTTGGGCTGGCAAACAGAATGGCATTCATTTTGGTTCAAAAAGACGCTGCTAAACCGTCCTGTAAGCTCAGAAATTGGTTGGTTTCGCCAAAGTCGGAAACGTTATAGTGGAGAGGCATGCGTCCTTCGCCTCCAGAGAGATCGAATTGTGAATTCAAGATCGGGCAGATTAGCAGTGAGACAATGAATAACTTCAATTTCAATTAAATCCCCCTCATGATGAAAGAAAGTTAGCAGCCAAACTGGTTATTAAACTTATTCAATTTGGCATCATCTTTTCATGTTGTTGGGTCTTGGCCCTGTTAAGGCCGCGCCTACATTCAGGTGGAATGAGGGTGGGGACTGAACTGCGGAGTGCTTGGCACTTTTCGACGGCAATTCAGTCGCCTTGTTAAGGCGATATTGTGCCAAGCTACGTACGGGAAGATCTGCAGCGAGCCGCCGGTTTAGGTTTGTTGTTTAACTCAAGACTGATGGCCTTCGCGTGCCTTTGCGTGAGCGCGCCTGTTGTCGCGCAGGATGCGGCCCAATTTGCCAGCGACGTCGCGGGTGGTGACGTGGCGTCCGCCTTAGGTGCGGCATCGGCGGCGCCCAAGCCTTTTGTTGGCCCAACTTTGCCTGTTGAGACCCGCAGACCCTCTGTCCTTCAACTTGACTGGCGTCAGAATCCCGCAGCCGTCCCTCCAGCCCTTGTCGATGCGCTTGAGATTATTGGGCTGAACTATCCGTCTGTCCGGGGCGCTAAGGCCGGCCTTTCTGCGGCGGCGGCGGATATCCGCGGCGCCAAGTGGCAACGTTTTCCGTCGCTGTCTGTTGAGACAAATGTTGTTGATAGCGGCAATCGCTTTGGTCCCGCTCTAGCCATCAGCGCGCCGATCTGGTCGGGGGGGCGGATTGGGGCCAATATCAAGCGCGCCAATGCGCAGTTTGATGCAAGCTTGGCCCGCTACCGTGAAGTTGTGCTCGGCCTCTCCGTTGAGGCGACCCAGACCTATTTTGAAATTGCGCGCCTCGCACGAAGACAAGCCCTGCTTGAAGAAAGTCTGGGAGAGCATGGGAAGCTTGTCGGCTCTATGGAGCGACGCGTGGCGCAGGAAGTCTCTCCGCTTGCGGATTTAGAACTCGCGCGGTCCCGCTATGCCCAGATTGAGCAGGACCTGACAGTTGCCCGTGCTCAGCATCAGGCGGCCTTGTTCGCTTTTGCAGAGCTGATCGGAGACCCAGATTATCAGCTGGGTAACGTTCCTGAATACACCAAGCCCATTGAGCTGTCGGCGCGCGACACGTTGATGTCTGACGCCTTGACCTATGACCCGACGCTGCGCCGGTTATTGGCAGAAGTCACCGCAGGGCGTGCTGAAGTGACCGCGGCGAAGGCAGCCATTTTTCCGCAGTTAAATGCCCAATATAGCTATAACGACGTGTTGGGCAGCCAAGTCGGACTTGTCGCACGTCTTGAGACGTCCGGCGGCCTATCCCGCTTCACGGCGGTTGATGGCGCGCGCGCACGGCTTGAAAATCTCGCCGCACAAGCTGGGATTGCCGAACGCCAGATCCGGCAGCGGATCAACAGCGATCTGACCGAATTTGATGCATCACAGGCCCGCGCCAAGGTCTCTTTGAACGCCTCACAAATCTCCAACCGTGTTAGCGAAAGCTATATGAGACAGTTCATCGCCGGCCGCCGTTCCTGGCTCGACGTGATGAATTCTCTTCGAGAAACCCTGTCTGCGCGCCTCGGCCTTGCTGATGCGGAGATATCATCAATGTCATCATTTGTCCGGTTGTCCTTGCGCACCGGTCGGTGGAGCCCCTTTTCGGATAATTTGAAATGAGCATCCAAGCTGACTTGCTAACAAGCATCGCCCGGCTGGCGCGTCTTCGGAACATCGATTTGCCCCCGGGTTGGGACAAGGCAAGCGACGTCGCAGACCTGACCGGAGAGGGCGGTCTTGCCCAATTCTGTTCTGTCACCGGCTGGCCCGAGCCCAGTCGCCCGCCAGAGGATCTGCGCGCGCATAACTTCCCCGTGCTTGTCTATTCGGGCAGCAACGGATGGGCCGTCGCCC
Organism: uncultured Sphingomonadales bacterium; assembly: GCA_903958285.1. Taxonomy (GTDB): domain Bacteria; phylum Pseudomonadota; class Alphaproteobacteria; order Sphingomonadales; family Sphingomonadaceae; genus Aquisediminimonas. The sequence continues at coordinate 4,386 of CAJBSR010000236.1, read as the reverse complement.
GTAAGTTCGAACGCGGCGGCTATGTGTCTGTCCAACAGGGACCGCACAATGCCGTCTGGAAGTTGGATGAATGCCAACTGTTCGACGTTGAGATCCCGACGCCACCGAGCCAGCAAACCCATTTGCGGGCCATCGACGTTTTCATAACCGCAATTGCCAAGCGCAAACATGTGCTGGTGATCGCAGGCGTCGCGACTGTGGTGATCAATTTGATCGCCCTGGCAACGTCGCTTTATTCGATGCAGGTTTATGACCGCGTTGTGCCCCTCGGCGCCTTTTCAACGCTGATTGTGCTGACAGCGGGGGCGCTGATCGCGCTTGCTTTTGATCTCCTGCTGCGTGTGGTGCGCACGAACATGCTGGAGGATGAAGCGGTCGATATTGACACCGAAGTGTCTGAGTTTTTCTTTGCGCGCGCAACCGAAGTGCGCCTTGATGCCAGGCCTCCGTCCATTGGGACGATGGCGGCTCAGTTGCGCGGGCTTGAGCAGGTTCGCTCCATGATGTCCTCCAGCACTTTGTTTTTGCTGGCCGATTTGCCCTTTGCCATCCTCTTCATCTTCATTGTCGCAAAGCTTGGCGGCGTCATTGCCACTGTCATGCTTGTCAGTTTTCCCATCTCGATGATCCTTGCCTTCATCTTTGCACGCATGATCCGGGAAGATACGGCCCGCGCCCAAGTGAGCGGTAACAAAAAGAATGGTGTCCTAGTCGAAGCGTTGGACGCCGCCGAAACCATCAAAAGCAACAGGGGCCATTGGTTCATGATGGCGCGGTGGAGCGCGCTGCTGGATGAGCTTCATGCGTCGGAGCTTCCGGTGAAGCGCCTTCAGGCGATGGCTGGCACCATTTTCGGCACGATCCAGCAAATGGCCTATATTGCGTTGATCGCCTGGGGCGCTGTTGAGGTTTTCAACAACAATATGACCATGGGCGCCCTGATTGCCTGTTCCATTCTGGCTGGGCGGATCAACGGTCCTTTGATTGGCCAACTGCCGGGGCTTTTAGTTCAGTGGAGCTACAGCAGGTCCTCGCTTGATATGCTGGACGGCATTCTGAAGTTGCCAACGGACCGACCGACGGATCAGGATCTTCTGCGGCCAACTTCTCTCGCGGCGTCCATCCAAGTGAAGAACGTGTCCTTTCATTATCCTGGAGCGAAGGCGGGGATCACCCTTCCCGGGCTGACGATTTCTCCGGGGGAACGCATCGGCGTCATTGGAGGCATTGGTAGCGGAAAGTCCACATTGCTCCGCCTGCTCGCAGGTCTCTACGCGCCGGCTGAAGGCAGCGTGCTAATGGACAAATTGGACATGCGGCACATTGCCGATGATGTGCTGCGTCAGTCTATTGGATATCTGCCGCAGGACTATCGGCTGATCAACGGATCGTTGCGCGATAATCTGTTGCTTGGCCTTCCTGATCCCGGCGATACGGCGCTATTGGCCGCGGCCGAAGAGACGGGTCTGTCGGGCTTGATCGCGTCGCATCCGCGCGGGATAGATCTTCCCATCAGTGAAGGCGGGCGCGGCCTGTCGGGCGGACAGCGCGTGTTGACGGGTCTGACGCGTCTCATGCTGGCGCAGCCCGCCTTATGGCTTTTGGATGAACCGACCGCCAACCTTGATATCGATACAGAAGCGCGGGTGCTTGGCGCTTTGTCGCGTAAAATCCGTCCCGACGCGGCGATGGTTCTTGTCACCCACAAGATCCAGCTTTTGAACCTTGTCCAGCGCGTCATTCTGGTCGCAAATGGTAGCATCGTGCTTGATGGCCCGACCGCGGAAGTCTTGAAAAGATTGCAGGCACCGGCCGCAGCCCCGCCCCCTCAGAATGCAGAGACAGGCGTCGTGATCCAGCCAGTGGGAGAAAAGAAGTGATGCCGCTCACCCAACGTAACGGCTGGTTGAGCCACAAATCTGTTGTTGTTTTTGCAACCTTCGCCTTCCTTGGGATCGCACTTTTGTGGTCGAACTTTGCTCAGATAGAACAGATCAGCCGGGCGCAGGGGCAAGTCATCCCAACAGGCCGCGTTCAAGTCGTCCAGAGCTCCGATGGCGGCGTGATTTCCGAAATTCTCGTGAAAGAAGGGGATCGTGTTAAACGGGGTCAACTGCTGGTTCGTCTCGACCGCGTGAAGATCGAAGCGGCGGTGACGGAGACCCGTGGCAAAGTTGCCTCGCTCAAGTCTTCTATGGTCCGCATCAACGCGGAGCTTTTCAACAAGCCGCTGGTCTTCACCGCAGATGTTCAAGCTTTTCCGGACTTTGTCGCCAACCAGACGATGCTCTACCAGAAGCGCCGTCAGGCGCTTGAAGACCAGATCGCATCACTGCGGGCCATGCTGTCGCTGATGCAGCAGGAACTCGACATGAACCAACCTCTGCTCGCGCAAGGCGACGTCAGCCGTGCAGATATCCTGCGGATGCAGCGCAGCGTGTCCGACATCAACGCGCAGATCGTGAACGTTCGGAACAAGTATCTGCAAGACTTGCAGGCAGAGTATACGCGCACAGAAGAAGAGCTTGTCGCTGCACGTGAGATTTTGGCTCAGCGTTCCGATATGCTCAACGATACAGAAATCCGCGCGCCAACCGATGGGATCGTGAAGAATGTGCGGTTGACGACTATTGGCGGCGTTTTACGGCCCGGCGATGAAGTGCTGAGCATCGTTCCCACTGGCGATAAGCTGATTGTCGAGGCGCGCGTCTCACCTGCGGATATTGCTTATGTTCAACTTGGCCAAAAGGCTTCGGTGAAGTTTGATGCCTATGACAGCTCCATTTTTGGGTCCGCTGTGGGGAAGGTCATTTATGTGAGTGCGGATACACTCACAGAGCAGGGCGCGAACGGCAACATCGTTTATTACCGCGTACATGTTGGTGTCGATACATCGCAGATGAAGCAATCCGCCGTGGGCAAGCGTGTGGAAATTCAGCCGGGCATGACGGCAACGGCAGAAATTGAGACGGGTAAGAGCACGGTATACCGCTATCTCACCAAGCCTCTCTCCAAAACGATGAGTGAGGCTTTCACCGAACGCTGATCTAGGCAAGGGGGGCGTTCGCGCGCCTCCCTTTTTGTTCAAATCGACAGCACTTGCTGTCCCGAACGGTGCGGGATAGGGCAAGTATCAGAGGCCGATCTCTGCGCGGCCTGGTTTGATAAGAGGCCCGCATGACGAACACCTTCGATAAGTCCAAGCTTCCTAGCCGCCATGTGTCTGTCGGGCCGGAGCGCGCACCGCACCGCAGCTATTATTATGCAATGGGGCTGACCGAGGAAGAAATTGCGCGGCCGTTCGTCGGGGTGGTGTCGGCCGGCAATGATTCGGCGCCGTGCAACACGACGCTGGACTATCAGGCGGACATTGCGCGTGTGGGCGTGGAAGTCGGCGGCGGCATGCCGCGCCGCTTCAACACGATCACTGTGACCGACGGCATCGCCATGGGCCATCAGGGCATGAAGTCCTCGCTCGTCAGCCGCGAAGTCATCGCGGACTCGGTCGAGCTGTCTGTGCGCGGCCATTGCTACGATGCGCTGGTGACCTTTGCGGGCTGCGACAAGTCCCTCCCCGGCATGATGATGGCGATGCTGCGGCTCAACGTGCCGTCGATCTTCGTCTATGGCGGCTCGATCCTTCCGGGCCGTTATCAGGACCGTGACGTGACGGTGGTCGAAGTGTTCGAAGTCGTCGGCAAATATGCCGCCGGCACCTGCCCCATTGAAGAAGTCCATGCGCTTGAGAAGGTCGCCTGCCCCGGCCACGGCGCGTGCGGCGGCCAGTATACAGCGAACACCATGGCGTGTGTCGCCGAAGCGATTGGCCTGTCGCTCCCCAATTCCAACATGGCGCCCGCGCCCTACACAACGCGTGACCAGATTGCCCATGCGGCGGGCGTGCAGGTCATGGAGCTTTTGGCGAAGAACATCCGCCCGCGTGACATCTGCACGATGGACGCGTTTGAAAATGCCGCCCGCATTGTGTCGGCCACCGGCGGGTCGACCAATGCCGCGCTGCATCTGCCTGCCATGGCGCACGAAGCGGGTCTTGAGTTCGACCTGTTCGACGTCGCCGAAATCTTCAAGACGACGCCCTACATGGCCGATCTGAAGCCGGGCGGAAATTATGTCGCCAAGGACATGTACGAAGCCGGTGGCGTCTACATGCTCATGAAGTCGCTCCTGTCCGAAGGGCTGCTGCACGGCAATTGTATGACCGTGACGGGCAAGACGCTCGGCGAAAATATCGACGAGATCACTTGGAACCCCGATCAGAAGGTCATCCACGCCGCGACCAAGCCATTGTCTCCCACGGGCGGCGTTGTCGGCCTGAAGGGGTCGCTGGCCCCCAATGGCGCGATCGTGAAGGTCGCAGGCATGCAC
>CAJBSR010000235.1 GCA_903958285.1 uncultured Sphingomonadales bacterium | reverse complement strand
GATCCCGATCGCACGCTATGCCGACCGTGTCTCACGCGTCGCCATTTTATGCACGGGATGCGTTGTGTGGAGCGGTTTTACCATCCTCTCAGGCTTTGCCAACGATCCTTGGATGCTGGCGCTGGCCCGTGTTGGCGTTGGTGTTGGTGAAGCGTCATTCCAAGCCCCCGCTTACTCCCTTCTCGCGGCCTATTTTGCCGCTGAACAGCGCGGGCGCGCTTTTGCTGTCATGACGCTCGCTGTCTATTTCGGCCAATATCTGGGCTATCGCGCAGGGCCTGAAATTGCTGCAGCTTATGATTGGCGCACGGCCTTTGAAGTGATGGGGCTTGTCGGCATTGCGATTGCAATTGTGACATTCATCGTCGTGCGGGAACCGCCGCGCGCGCCGACACTTGCCAGTGACCACCCGAAACTGCTTCCGCTTTTCTCCATCCTTTGGAAAACGCCCAGCTTTCGCTGCATGGCGCTCGGTATGGCCTTTGCGACCTTGTCCGGCCTGTCCTTTGGCATGTGGGGACCGGCCTTGTTCGCCCGCGCTTATGATCTGCCCACGACAGAAGCGAACGCCATCTTCGGCCTCGCTTTTGGCCTACCCGGACTCATCGGGACGCTGATTTTCGGCGTTCTGGCAGACCGTCTCACCAAGCGGGGGCCGCATTGGCTGCTCTATTTGGCAGCGGGGGCAACCACCGCAGCGACGCTCCTCATTTTGACGGTGACATGGGCACCCACCGTCGCCACCGCGCAGATGCTGGCCATTCCATCAGGCCTGTTGGGCGGCGGATGGTCCGTAGGGATTATGTCTGCCCTGCAATATCTGATGCCGGACCGCTTCCGCGCAACGGGCACAGCCCTGGCGCTGCTCTTGATCAACCTGATCGGCTATGTGCTCGGGCCGTTGATTGCCGGGAACGTCAGCGACCTTATCTCCGGCGACCCCGCCTATAGCCTGCGGGTCGGGCTCAGCGTCCTTATTCCGGTCGGTTTTGTGGGCGCTTGGCTGATGTGGCGGGGTGCTGCGTCTTTGGCCGCTGACCGTGACCGTCTGGCGACAGTCACGGTCTGACACACCTTACTTGTTAGGGTCTTTGGGGGCGCCCGGCATGGCCATGTAATAGTGCCCTGCGTTCAGGCCGCCATCGACCGACAATTCGGTACCCATGCAATAGAGCGCATCATCCGATGCGAGATAGGCAGCCGCCGCGCCAATATCCGAAGGGGTGCCCGACTTCTGGGCCGGATAGATCCAAAATCCGCGATCATATTGCTCACGCGGGATGTTGGTCGGGTTGGACAAGGGCGTCAGAATGCCGCCCGGGTGGATGGAGTTCACGCGGATCTTGCGCGGCCCAAGTTCCAGCGCCAGCGCCTTGGTGAACCCGCGCACGCCGAATTTGGACGCGCAATAAGCCGTCAAGGAATTCGCGCCGGAAATGCCGTCGGCCGAGCTCATGTTGACGATGCTGCCACCGCCTGCGCGCTCCAGCGCCGGGATTGCTGCCTGACAGCCGAACATCGTGCCAAGCAAGTTCACGTCGATGATGCGGCGGATATCCGCCTCGGTCAGGTCGTCGAGCCGCTTGAAGGCGATGACGCCGGCATTGTTCACAAGGCAATCGAGACGGCCGAACTTGTTTTCCGCAGCCGCAATGGCCTCCTGCCAAGAGGACGTCGACGTCACATCGTGACGGACGAAGGCGGTTGCCTCCCCTAGTTCAGCGGCGAGCGCCTCCCCTTCTTCGGACAGCACGTCGGTGATCAAAACCTGCGCGCCTTCTTCAACGAAGCGACGGACTATGCCTTCGCCAATCCCGCGTGCACCACCTGTGACCAGTGCGACCTTGCCTGTAAGCCTTTGCATCGAATCTCTCTCCTGTTTGTGATTGTTGAATAAGCGCTGGATTCAGCCTTCACAATGCGCAATCATGAAGTGGATGCGGGGATACGCCGCAAAACGCGAAGGAGTGAGGATGTCCGACAACGCATTATTCCCGAAAGGGACTGCCCTCGTCTTAGGAGCCAGCGGCGGGATCGGCGGCAAGGTCGCTGAAGTCCTCGCGCGGGATGGCGCGGATTTGGCGCTTGTCTATAATCGAAAGCCGGACGCAGCCCAAGCCGTTGCCACTGCCTGCCCGACGCGCACCACCATCCACAAATGCGATGTCACCGATGCGGCGAGCATCAAGGACTTGATCGACACAGTCGTCAGCGAACATGGGCGCATCCACACGCTCGTTTGGGCCGCGGGACCTCTGGTTGAGCAGCACCTTCTTTCCGAAACCCCGATAGAGGCCTGGCGCAAGGCGTTTGAGGTCGAAGTCCACGGTCTGTTCGGCCTCGTCTCCGCGCTGCTGCCCCATATGCGGGCGCATGGCGGCGGCTCGATTGTTCACCTTGGGTCCGCCGGACATCTGCGCTGGCCAGACCGTGACGGGCTTTCCGTAGCCCCAAAGGCCGCCAATGAAAGCTGGCTGAAAGGCATCGCCCGAGAGGAAGGCCGCCACGGCATCCGCGCCAACTCCGTTCTGGTCGGCGTCATCGATGCGGGCATGTTCCATGAGCTGATGGCCAAGGGCGCCTTCCCGTCGACATGGGTTGAAGAGACGCAGAAGATGCTCTCCGTCAAACGCTGGGGACAGCCGGAAGAAATTGGCTATGCCGTCAGTTGGCTCGCCTCCGCGCGCGCCGCTTATGTGACTGGCCAACAGATCAACGTATCCGGTGGTTTCGGACTTTAAATCAGGAGAGATAGATTATGACCGTCAACCCCGCACTGGTTCCCGTTCTTGAGGCATTTGCCGCCTTCGCAAATACCGATTGGTCACAAATGCCCGTGGATGTCGCACGGACCATGATGGACGCGCCGCTGGCTGAAGGTGAACCCCTTGCCATGGCCAAGGTCGAAAACCTGACCCTTGATCTGCCCGGCCGCAATATTGGCGCCCGCTTCTATGTTCCGGAAGATGCCAGCGAGACGCCGCCGGTCGTGATGTTCTTCCACGGGGGTGGCTGGGTCTTGGGCAGCCTTGATACGCATGACGGCACCTGCCGCGAGCTGGCCCGCGCCAGCGGCGCGGCTGTCCTGTCGGTCGACTATCGTCTCGCCCCGGAAGCTCGCTACCCGGCCGCGGCCGAGGACTGTTACGATGCGTGCATCTGGGCAGAAGCCAATGCTGACCAGCTTGGCATCGATGCGAGCCGCATGGCCGTTGCCGGTGACAGCGCGGGGGGCAATCTGGCCGCTGCTGTCTCGCTCATGGCGCGCGATCGGGGTGGCCCCGCGCTGAGACACCAAATGCTGATCTATCCGGTGACCGACACCAATTTTGAAACAACGTCCTATGTCAGCAATGGCGGCGGAGAGTATTTTCTCTCCACCGGGTCGATGCAGTGGTTCTGGGGTCATTACCTCGGTGAAACGAACCCAGTCGATGCCAGCCTTGCACGGGTCCTGCACGTGGAAGATTTGACTGGCCTGCCGTCAGCCACCGTGATCACCGCCCAATATGATCCGCTCAAGGATGAAGGCGATGCCTATGCCAAGCGCCTGACCGATGCGGGCATTGCGACCGATCACCAGGTGGCCGACGGCATGATCCATGGCTTCTTCGGTATGACACCGGCTGTCCCCGATGCGATGAAATGGGTCAATCTTGCCGGAGCCAATCTGCGCAAGGCGCTTGCGTGATGGCGGCCTTTTGCGCGCCACAAGAATTGCATGATCTGGCCTTTCGCTATGCGCAGGCGGTGGACCGGCGCGATGCAGACAAGCTGCTCTCGGTCTTCACAGATGACGGCGCCGTGATGGGCTTTGGTGAAAACCCGATCAGCTTTCGCGCGGAAGCGGGTTTGAGGGACATGACCGATAAGCTCGCCGCCTTCCGCATGACCATGCACAATGTGTATAATCAAACGTTCGAGGCAGACGCGTCGGGCAACATCACTGGCGAAACATATTGCGTCGCCAGCCATATCCTGCCCGGCGACGACTGGCGGGTGATGGACATGGCGATCCGCTATCACAACAGCTACCGCGACACGGCCCAAGGCTGGCGGTTTCATGAACGCAGGCTGGAAGTGCTATGGGTGGAAACGCGCGCCGTTTCTCCGTTCGTTGCCAGCATGATGAAAGAAGATCTGGGAGATTTCGTGTGACGGGCAAGCTAACCGACAAAGTCATCTTCATCACCGGCGCCGCCTCCGGCATCGGCAAGGCAACTGCAGACGCCGTCCGCGCCGAAGGTGGGGTTGTGGCGGCCGCCGATATTGGCCCGATCGAAGGGCTCGGCAACAGGGACACCAGCTACAGTCTGGACGTAACCGACGAATCCGCGACGAAGCAGGCGGTCGCTGCCGCCTTGAAACATTATGGCCGCATCGACGGCCTGATGACGTGCGCGGGCATCTCCATTTCCGGAACCGTCACCCATTTCGACCTCGCGGATTGGGACCGTGCTCTGGCTGTCAACCTGACAGGCACCATGCTCTCCGTTCGTGCGGTCATGCCCCACATGGTCGCCGCAGGGCGGGGGTCAATCGTGACGGTATCGAGCATCTACGGCATCACCGGCTGCCAAGGAAACACGCCTTATAACGTGACCAAGGGCGCTATCCTTCAACTCACGCGCAGCCTCGCTGCCGATTATGGTGCCGCAGGCGTGCGCGTAAACGCCGTGAGCCCCGGCTTTATAGAAACGCCGATGACCGAAATGCTCCAGCACGAAAGTCCGGTGCGCACCGCTTTCGTCAATATGCATCTTCTGAAGCGCCCTGGACGCCCGGAAGAAGTCGCAAAAGTCGCCGCATTTTTGCTGTCAGATGAGGCGTCGTTTGTTACGGGTGCAAACATTCCTGTTGACGGAGGCTTTTCTGCCGCGCAGGTCATCTTGCCTTGAGTGGTGCACAGGGAGCCCCGTCAAAGAACATGACATCAGATTTCGTCGTCGACGATATTGACCGCAGTATTGTTGACCAGCTGCGCATCAACGGGCGGGCAACCAACCAGCAGATTGCCGATCACCTTGGCCTGACGGCAACAACTGTCTCGTCGCGCATCCGGCGGATGGAAGACGCGAACCAGCTTCGCGTGGTCGCCGTCTCAGACTTTTCGGCGCATGGCTATAATGTGTTGATGGAAGTGGCCATCGAAGTGGACGGGCGCGCTGCATCTGACGTGGCCGCCGATCTTGCGAAATTCCCTGAAGTCTTTGCAGCCCACGTCGTCACTGGGCGCTACGACATCGACATGCTCGTCGTGCTGCGCGATTTTGATGAACTGCCGGGGCTTCTCCTCGACAAATTCTCGCAGGTCGCCGGTATCCGGTCGATGATGCCGACGATTGCCGTGGACGTGATCAAGTATAAATTCGACGTCGCCCCGATTGAAGAACAGGTGCCCGCATGACAGCGCCACAGCTTGACGATCTGGACCGCCAGCTGATCGATATCCTGTCCAAGGATGCCCGCGTCTCCAACCGGAAGATCGCGGCAGACCTTGGCGTGACCGAAGGCACAGTGCGCGGGCGTATCAAGCGCCTGCAGCAGGATGGCTTGATCGCCTTTACCGCCATCACCGGCTTCAGCCTCAGCAACCATGCAAAGCTCGCCTTCATCGGCGTGCAGGCGGAAGTAGGTCGCGTGCGCGATGTCGCGCGTCAGATCGCAGAAATGCCGCTGGTCACAGGCGTCATGATCACCATGGGCCAATTCAACATCCTCGCCATCTGCGTCTTTGATGAGCTTGAGAATCTGGTTGAGCAGGCCTCCGACCCTATTTTGTCGATCTCCGGGGTCCACCACGTCGAAACGTCAATTGCGGTCAAGACGCTCAAATATAATCCGCGCGTGGTGCGGATTACCGAGAAGGACCGCGTGATCGAAAACGGGGATTGAGATTAATCGCGTAATTCAAGTCATCCAATTTTACGCAAAACAAGATCAGTCCGTTCATTTTTGTGACAAACGCAAAAGCGGTGTTGCGCTAAGGCTACGTTTTGAGTTATCTCCTCCTCTGAAGAGAGTTTGAGGAGAACCATCATGGCAAAGACAGCCGATTACGGCCTGGGCGAACATACCTTTCCCCGTGGCTGGTTCATGGTGGCAACTTCAGAGGAAGTGACGACGACTCCTGCGGCCGTCCGCTATTTTGGCGAAGAGATGGTGCTCTATCGCGGCGGCTCAGGCCGGGTATTTCTCGTGGAAGCCTTCTGCCCGCATATGGGCACGCATCTTGCCAAGAACACGTCCTCTTACGTCGTTGTCGATAAGGAACATGTCGAGGGTGACAACATCCGCTGCCCCTATCACGGCTGGCGTTTCGGCCCAGACGGCCGCTGCAACGACATCCCTTATTCGCCTGCGCCCATTCCTAAGGCCGCCTGCCTCAAAAGCTGGAAGGTATTGGAACGTGCTGGCTGCATCTGGGCTTGGCACGACGCAGAGGGCGGCGAGCCGGACTATGACGTCCCGCCGTTCGAACAATGGGATCAGCCAAGCTGGGTGAACTGGTCTGTCGAACCGCTCGGCGAACTTGCCTGCCACCCGCAGGAGGTTCTCGACAACATGACGGACAAGGGCCACCTGCAGCCGGTCCACGGCTCCATCGATATGGTAAAGTTCGAGAACGAGTTTGACGGCCATGTCTGCCGCCAGATCCTGACTGCCGGACACAAAACGCTGGCGGGCGAAGGCGTAGAGCCGATGACCAACGACACTTGGTATACAGGCCCCGGCATCCTGCAGTCCGTCATGATCGGCGAGTACCCATCGCACATGCTGATCACCCACACCCCGGTGGACGATGGCGTGATCAAGGTTTGGTATGGCCTGTTCGTGAAGGTCAAGAACGACGTTCCGACGGCCGCTGATATTGAACTGGCCAAGGGCTATGAAAAGGCAGGCGTCGCCGCCTTTGCGCAAGACTTTGAGATCTGGGCAAATAAGCGCCCCTGCCTCAACCCGATGATGGTCAAGGGCGACGGGCCGTTCGATAAACTGCGCATCTGGTACAAGCAGTTCTACAATGCCCGCACCCGTGCGGGTGAATTCCAGGCTCGCGCAAACGGTCATTATGTGACGCGTGGTACGCTGGATGCACCTTGGGATCAGGTCGCCTGATATCCGTGACATTTGCGCATCACAAATGCGCAAATGTTGCACGAGTGCTCACGACGCTCAATTGATGCGTAATTTGAATTGACATTTTCTACGCCATTTGGGATTCACCCCTCCGTATAGAGAATCTTGGCCAGATGGGCGGAACACCCGCCATCGCCAACGAGGGGAGGACCGAAGGTGAAGACTTTCAATCGTGTATTTGGTGCAACTTTGTTTGCGGGCGTTAGCGCGCTCAGCATGTCAACGCAGGCTCTTGCGCAGGCCGCAGAAGATGCCAGCTCAAATGGTCTCGACGAAATCATCGTGACGGCGCAGAAGCGCGGCGAAAACCTGCAGAAGACGCCTTTGGCGATTTCCGCCATTTCGTCGGCACAGCTTGATCTCCAGCAGATCGCTGAAGCCAAGGATCTTGGGGCACTCGCTCCGAACGTCTCGGTCGTCGGCGCAACAACCAACGCAACGGCAATGGTTCTCACCATCCGCGGCATCCCGACGGCAGCCGACGAAACGCAGGGCTATGACTCGCCGATCGGCATCTATGTCGACGGTGTCTACATGGCCCGTTCGTCCGCTTCGACCTTCGAAGTGTCTGACGTGGAGCGCGTTGAAGTACTGCGCGGTCCGCAGGGCACACTATTCGGTCGCAACACGACCGGCGGCGCTGTCAACTTCGTCACCCGACTTCCCGATGATGAAGGCAGCATGGCGATCCGCTTCGGCGGCGGCAATTATGGCCAGCTTGTCGGTCGCGCGATCCTGAATTCAGGTGACCTCGGTGGCATCAAGATGTCGCTGGGCGGCCTCTATAAGAAGCGTAACGGCTTTGTGGACAACATCCTTGAGCCACGTAAGAGCCGGGACCCGGGTGCGCAGAGCACAACAGCGGTCCGTTTTGCAGCGACCGCCGATCTGTCCGACAACATCACGCTCACCAACATCTTCGATTGGTCGAAGATCAACGGTCTGGCAGGCTACAACCAGCTTGCCGCCGTCGGCACCGGTGCGTTTCTTCCGAACTACACCATTGGTGGCAAAACCTTTGCGGCAGTTCAGCCAGCGAATGTCCTTGGATATCTGAACTCGGCGACCTCGCTCGAAGCGGGTTGTGGCACGCCTGTGTCGCAGATTTCTACGACTCGCCGTGACACGGTTTGCAGCAACACATCGGGCCTTTCGACCGATAAGCTGTGGGGCAACATGACGCGTCTGACCGCAGAGTTTGATGGCGTGACGGTTCGTTCTACGACGGCAATCCGTCACTGGACCAACCTGATCCGTGGCAATGACATTGACGGTCTGGGCACGATCAGCGGCCCCGCCTTCTCGAACACGACGGTGTTGAATGGTTTTCCAGTTGGCGTATTGGGCCTCTTCCAACCCCCAGGGACCGCTGCATTCCTCGCGTCGCAGTCCGTGCCGCGCACGTCGCAGGACTTGTTCAACTCGGCCAATGACCGCAGGCAGAAGCAGTTCAGCCAGGAAGTTGAAATCCTGTCGAACAATGACGGCCCGTTCCAGTGGGTTGTCGGCGGCTTCTACTTTAAGGAAAGCGGCCACGAGCGGAACAACCAGAACTTCCTGTTCGTGCTCGACACCAATCAGGCCGTGTTCACGCCAACGTCATTCGGACCGCTTGCACCGACACTCCAGGCCGCAAACCCGGCCCGCTATCGCGGTTTGGCACAGGCAACCGTTCTTGATTACAACGCGTCCGGTGAATCTTACGCCGTTTACGGTCAGGGCACCTATCGCTTTGGCGAAGAAGAGCAGTTCGGCGTGACCTTTGGCATGCGTTACAGCTGGGACAGCAAGACGTTCCAAATCAATCAGAACGGTGCTGCGCCCTTCACGAACGCAACTCAGATCGCGATCAACGGCGGCGCTAAGAAGTTCAACGCGCCAACGGGCAACCTGACGTTTGACTATCGCGCCAATGAGGACATCAACCTCTACGCCCGCGTCGCACGTGGCTATCGCTCAGGCGGTTTCAACGCCCGTCAGACAGTTCGTTTCGATGCGGCAAACGCAGCCAACAACATCCCGCTGACGCCGTTCAATGAAGAAAAGATCGACGCCTATGAAGTTGGCTTCAAGACCGAGTTCAACAACCGCATCCGCCTGAATGGTGCGCTGTTCTACAACATCTACAAGGACCAGCTGGTCACCCTGCCAATCCCGATCACCGGTGGCGGCAGCTTCGGTAACGCGGTGTTCAACGCTGGTAAGACCAACTATTATGGCTTGGAATTGGAAGGTCGCTTTGCAGTCACCGACAATTTCTCGCTGGATGGTGCATTCGGTTACGTAAAGGTCGATCCGGTTGATTTCCCACAGGCAACAACGACACCGGGCGTCAATGGAAACGCAGCTGATGTGTTCAAGGCAGGCTATGCTCCGCGCTATACGGCCAATGTCGGTGCCACCTACGTTCAGGAAATCGGCGAATCAAAGCTGACGGCGCGCGTCGGGTATAACTACACGTCTGAGTTCTACATGTTCGGCAACCCGATCACGTCGCCTTTCTCAGAACAGACCAAGGGTGATGCCCGCGGTCTGGTTGATGGCCAGATCCGTGTCGACAACGTTCTGGGCAGCGCCGCTGAAGGCCTGAACCTGACATTGTGGGGTAAGAACCTGACCAACAAGGAATATGTCGTCCGTTCGGTTGACTTCGGCGCCTTGGGTTACGCAACCACCATCTACGGTGATCCGCGCACCTATGGCCTGACGCTCGACATGAAGTTCTAAACACTTCAGCGACATCACAAAAAAGGGGCCGGGAGGAAACTCCCGGCCCCTTTTTCATTGTGCGGTGAACCGGCGGAGGTCAGTCCGCTGTCGCGCCGCCATCAACCACCAGCGGGTGGCCGGTCACGAAGCTCGCCTGATCTGAACAGAGCCACATAACGGCAGAGGCAATCTCTTCTGCCTTCCCCATCCGACCCATCGGCGTCATGCCGTCGAGTATCTTCTTCATCTCAGGATTGGCGGTCAGCGGTGCCGTCATCGGTGTTTCGATGACGCCGGGGCAAACGCAGTTGACGCGAATGCCCGCCTGTGCCCAGCGGAGCGCGCCATGGCGGGTCAGACCGACCACGCCATGCTTGGACGCGGTATAGCCCGGCTGCGCACCATTGCCGACAAGGCCGTTGATCGACGCTGTGTTGACGATCGCTCCCTTGCCCTGCGCCATCATGACTTCGGCTTCTTCGCGCATGCACATCATCACGCCGGTCAGGTTGATGCCCATGCTGCGCGCCCAGACGTCATCGTCGTACTCGTTCGAGCCGAGATTGTTGATGCCTGCATTGTTGAGCGCAAAGTCGAGGTGGCCATATTCAGAAACAGCGCGCGCAACGAGGGATTTCACGTCAGCACCGTTGGACACGTCACAGCGCTGGAATACGGCCTTGCCACCTGCCGCAGCGATGAGAGCGACAGTTTCTTCCCCGCCCGCTTCATTGACGTCTGAAACAACCACGGAAGCCCCAGATGCCGCAAAGGCCACTGCGCTGGCCCGTCCGATGCCTCCGCTTGCGCCAGTCACAAGCGCAACTTTCCCCTCAAATCCGTAATTCATCAGACATCCTTCCTTGCTTTGCGTAATCTGACGCATAAGATGTAACGCAAATCATGGTCAATCACTGATTGGCGCGAGAGGATTCGAATGAGCGACCCCCTTTTTACCCCTATTACCCTTGGTGCGCTCAAGCTGTCCAACCGCATCGCCATGTCCCCCATGACGCGCGACCGGGCAGGCCCCGAAGACGTGCCCAACGACATGATGGTGGAGTATTACCGGCAGCGGGCCTCCGCTGGCCTCATCGTCACCGAAGGCGTTCAGCCGAGCGCGGTCGGCAAGGGCTATTGGCGCACGCCGGGCATTTATTCGCAAGCCCAGATCGACGGATGGGCGCGCGTCGCCGATGCGGTTCATGCCGAAGGCGGGCAAATCGTGATGCAGATCATGCATTGCGGTCGTGTCGTGGTCGCTGCCAATCGCGGCTATGAGGCGGACGTCATCGCACCTTCCGCCCTGCCCTGCCCGGACAAGGTTCCGGGGCCAGATGGTGTCCCTGCCGAAACGGCGATGCCGCGCGCGCTCGACGCCGACGAGTTGCCCGCCCTTGTCGCCGAGTTCGCCACGGCCGCCCGCAACGCACGCGCGGCGGGGATCGACGGCATCGAACTTCATGCCTCCAGCGGCTATCTCATCAATCAGTTCCTCAACCCCGCCAGCAACCAACGGACTGATGACTTTGGCGGGTCGCCTGAAAGTCGCATCCGCTTCCCGGTGATGGTCCTAAAGGCGATGGCCGATGCCATTGGGTCGGACCGCGTCGGCCTGCGCTTTTCGCCGGGAAATCCCTATAATGGCATGGATGTCACTGACCCGGCGGCCACCTTCATCCCGCTGCTGAAAGCCATAGCGCCGCTTGGTCTCGCCTATCTCCACGTGCTCGACATGGGTCTGGCCGATCTCGACACGCTGGCCATGGTGCGGGACCACAGCACCACACCCATCATCGTCAACAACATGCTGACGGCGGAGAAAGGCCGTGCGCTGATCTACGCGGGACGGGCCGACGCGGTTAGCTTCGGTCGGGCCTTTATCGCCAACCCCGATCTTGTCACACGCCTCCAGGCGGGCGCGCCGCTGGCGAAACCGGACTATACCAAACTCTATACCGGCGAAGCGCAAGGCTACACCGATTACCCCGCGCTGGATGCCACGGCTGGATAACAGGACCAACGTCGGCCACCAAAACAACAAAAGAGAGGAATGCTGCCATGACCTTCACACTTCAGCAGCTGTCTGATCTGGAAGAGATCCGTCAGCTGAAACACAAATATTTCCGATGCATCGACACCGGCAATGAAACGGAATTGGCCGAGGTGTTCGCCGATGATGTCTCCATCGATTTGCGCGGCGGCGGGTACCGGCTGCAGGTGTCCGGCAAGGCGAACATGATCAACTTCATCGCCTCCAGCTTCAATTCAGACGTGATTGCCATGCACCATGGCCACACGCCGGAAATCCGCTTCACCGGCCCGGATACAGCCGAAGGTACCTGGTATCTGGAAGACCGTTTCATCAGCCTTGAACGGATGGATGATACTGTCGGGTCTGCTCTCTATCATGACCGCTATGTGCGGACAGAGTCCGGCTGGAAAGTGCAGTATAGCGAATATGACCGGGTCTATGAAATTGTCCGGCCCATCGACCCCAAGGAAGACATTCGCGCCCATATGCTGGCCAAGACGGGCCGCAAGCCTGAAGCCCGAGTTGATACAACGCAGTGGCTTGAATGGTTTGAGTAGGACGCTGGAGCAGGGCGGATCGACGTCGCTGCTCCAGTATGTTGTCAGGCGTTTCGGCCTGAACCAAACCTCTGGATCAGCCAGCTTCTGAACACGGAGATGACAGGGTCGGACAGATCATCCGCGTGGAGCTTGAGATAATAGCCGTAGCCGTCCTCCATGACGGTATCGAACGGCATGATCAAACGGCCTTGCGCGATTTCCTCCGCGAACATGTCGACGTCCCCCAGCAGGATACCGCTGGCGGCCATCGCATATTGAGCCGCAGCAATCGCTGTATCAAAGGCAATGCCATTTGAAGTGTTGATCTGCGCGCCAATCTGGTGCGCATAAGAGGACCAGAGCAGGTCGCGCGGCTGACCGTCCAGCTTGATGTGCAAAAGCTCATGCTTATCGAGAAAGTCTGCCTGCGATTGGCCGTCCACCGCTTTCGCCGTCTCGGGAGAGCAAAGCGGCGCGACGCGGACCATCCGCAACAAGTCTGTGACCTGATCGTCGACATTGGGCCGGTCATACACAATCGCCATATCCAGCGCCGTTGTCGGCAGGCCGGTCACGTTGGAGCTGGACACATCCACGCGGATATCCGGATATTCGAGGCGAAAATCCCGCAAAATCGGCAAAAACTGCTGCTGGAGCAACGACGGCGGAATGTGAATGCGGACGGTCCGCTGCGCCATGCGATCATCGCGGATAGCGTTGATCGTCTGTTCGATACGGTCCAGGCTCTTCGTCACGACGGGCAGAAGCTCAGCACCCGCCGCTGTTAAAACGAGGCCGGAGGCTTCGCGTTCAAACAACTGTTTGCCCAGCAACTCCTCAAGCCCGCTGACATGTCGGCTCATCGCGCTTTGCGACACCGAAAGCGCGGCCGCCCCCACGGTAAAGCTGTTATTCTGCCCCACGGCTTCAAACGCCCGCAGGGCGTTGAGCGGGAGCCACCGGCGGTTAATTGTGCCCTTATTTTGGATGGGATGGCCCTTCGGGGGATTAGAGGTTTCTGGACACGATCAATAGACCGACATTTTGTTATGAGGCCATGCGAAAATAACATTTTATCGCATTGCCCTGTTGGTTCAAGCCGAAGCTCAATCAATTTGGGGGGAGCGCTCGGCCGTGGATATGAAGCATATTGATGCGCTGTTTCGCGAGCGCAAAACCGGCCACACTCTGCCCCGCGATCTGTACATCAGCCAGGACGCCTTTGATTTCGATCTGACGGCCATTTACGGGCAAAGCTGGCTGATGGCCGGCATGGAATGTGAATTGCCCAAAACGGGCAGCTACATCTCCATGATGGTTGGCAAATGGCCGGTGCTCATCGTCCGTGACAAGCAGGGCGACATCCGCGCGTTTCATAACAGCTGCCGCCACCGCGGTTCCGTCATCTGCCCGGTCGGCCACGGCACAGCGCCAAAGCTGGTCTGCCCCTATCACCGCTGGACCTATGATCTGGATGGATCTCTGTTTGCCGCCGGGCGGATGGATGATGACTTTGACAAGACCACCCACGGCCTGAAGCCGATTGCCATCGAGTGCATTGCCGGCGCTGTCTATATCTGCCTCGCAGACAATCCGCTGCCGATCGACGATTTCCGCGACAAGTTCTCGACCTACGCAGGTCCGATCAACTTCAAGGATTTGAAGCTGGCCCATGAGAGCGTGCTGGTGGAAGATGCCAACTGGAAGTTGGTGATGGAAAATGCGCGCGAATGCTATCATTGTGCGACGGGCCACCCGGAACTGGCCAAGACCTTCCCTGTCGGCATGTCCAAACATTTCGACGCGCATGAAGACACGCGGGCCGAAGCCTTTGCCGCTGCCATGGATGCCGCCGGCCTTCCGCACGAGCCCGTAGAAGGCCATTGGTGGCAGGTCGCGCGCTTTGCCCTCAACGAAGGGTGCACCTCCATTTCAATGGATGGTCAGCCCGTCGTGAAAAAGCCGCTGCTTACGGCCAATGGCGGCGATGTCGGCTCGATGCGTTGGGCGATTGATCCGCACCTCTTCTGCCATGCAACGTCCGATCATGTGTTCATGTTCAGCTGCATGCCGGTCAGCCCCACCGAAACGCATGTCTACAGCAAGTGGTTCGTGCATAAGGATGCCGTGGAAGGCGTTGATTATGATATTGAAAGCCTGACGCAGCTTTGGACGGTCACAAACGGCCAGGACAAAGCTCTGGCTGAAAACAACCACGCCGGGATCAACAGCCCCGGTTACACGCCGGGCCCCTATTCCAACGACGCAGAGATGCTCGCGCGCCGGTTTACCGACTGGTATTGTGATGTCGCGCGCGCCTATATCGACAGCCATGGCAAATAAACGACCTGCGGATTTCCGCCCCGAAACACTGGCAGTCGCCTACGGATATGACCCGCAATTGGGGATGGGTGCGGCCAAGCCGCCCATCTTCATGACGTCGACCTTTGTGTATCCGTCCGCGCAGCATGCCAAGTTTGTGCATGAGGCCTATTTTGACGGCACCGGGCCGCTGGTTGGAGAAACCAACCACATCTATTCGCGGCTGGGGCACCCCGGCCTTGATTTTCTAGAGGCACGGCTGGCGGCGATTGATGGCGCAGAAGATGCTGTTGCCTATTGCAGCGGCATGGCGGCACATTCCAGCATCGCGCTCGCTTATCTGCGCAGCGGCGATAGCGTGTTGCATGGTCGCCCGATCTATGGCGGGGTCGATTTTCTCTACAACACCATGATGCCGCAATTCGGCACACACCCCACCGCGTATCTGGACGGCACGGACGAAGATGGCGTGCGCGCAGCCGCTGAAGCCGCAATGGCCAAAGGCCTGCTCAAGCTCATCATCGCCGAAACGCCTGCCAACCCGACAGCCGCTATTGTCGATCTCGACCTCATGGTCCGCATCGCTGATGAAGTCGGCGCAAAACAGGGGCACCGCCCGCTCGTTGTGGTCGACAACACGCTGCTCGGCCCCTTTTCCCAGCGGCCGATTTCGCACGGGGTTGATCTGTGCATGACATCACTCACCAAATATTGCGGCGGGCATAGTGACCTTCTGGCGGGCGGGATTTCCGGCCGCAAGGAGTTAATCGATCAGCTGAAATTGCAGCGCACGACATGGGGCAATCATCTTGATCCCTATACGTCATGGCTTGTCCTGCGGTCGCTGGAGTCTGTTGCTGTGCGCACCGAACGCGCGATGAGCAATGCGCGCGGCGTGGCAGAGTTTCTGCGGGATCACCCCAAGGTGGCCGGTGTCACCTATCTTGGCTTTCTGGAAGAAGGCACGCGGGGCCGCGCTGTTTACGACAGGCAGTGCAAGGCGGCGGGCTCGACCTTCTCCTTCCACTTGCATGGCGGTG
The DNA here is from genome assembly GCA_903958285.1 of uncultured Sphingomonadales bacterium. Classification (GTDB taxonomy): domain Bacteria; phylum Pseudomonadota; class Alphaproteobacteria; order Sphingomonadales; family Sphingomonadaceae; genus Aquisediminimonas. The sequence goes on along the minus strand of CAJBSR010000235.1, from coordinate 4,061 downwards.
AGGCCGAAGCCTTCCGCATGCTCGACCAGCTTCAACTGATGAAGGTGGCTGTCAGCCTTGGGGGATCGGAAACGCTGATTTGCCATTCCGCCAGCACCACGCACTATGCCGTGCCGCGCGAGCAGCGGCTGGCAGGCGGAATTACAGATGGCACCATCCGTCTTTCGGTTGGGCTGGAACATATTGACGACCTGATCGCCGATTTGGCGCAGGCATTAGAGGCAGTGTAATGGAACTGAACTTTACAGGTACCGATATCTGTGCCGTCAACGGCACCAGAAGCGCTCCCGAAGCCCGCTACGATGTCGTCGTGGTTGGTGCAGGGCCGAGCGGCATTGCCGCTGCCGTTGAACATGCGACGGCTGGCAAGTCTGTCCTGCTGGTCGATGAGAACCCCGTGTCCGGCGCTTTGATGGGCAATGACACACCGCTCTATTTCGGCGGACGGATGACAGCGGCCACCCAGAATAGCGAACGGATGCTCGAAGCGATCTTCATGAGCATGCCGGACCTTGAAAAGGCGATGGACGCGGGCGCGGAACTGTTGCTGGGCACCACAGCATGGGGCGTTTACCGCAATGGCCCCGGCGTTGCGAGCTTGCCCGATCAGGTGGTGGGTCTGGCCGATGCCGAGCGCTCTTGGATGGTTGGCTTTGGCACGATCGTGCTGGCGACCGGCGCCCGTGATTTGGCGATGGCCTTCCCCGGCTGGAACCAGCCCGGCGTCATGGGCGCTGCCGCCCTTCAGATGCTGCTGACACGCTATGACGCCTTTGCCGGACGCCGCGTTCTGGTGCTCGGGTCACATGATCTGGCGCTGGAGACGGCCTTGGTCGCGCATGCCCGTGGAATTGAGGTCGCTGGCCTTATCGAAGTGCGCGATGCGCCGCAGGGGAGCGCTGATCTGGTCGCGCAAGTCAAAGCCGCTGGAATCTCCATCTCGTGTGGCCAGACCATCGCGTCGGCCAAGGGCGGGATCGACGGCGTTGAATCCGCGACGCTGACATCGGGTGAGACCATCGCCTGCGACACAATCTGCGCCGCCATCGGCCTTGTGCCGTCGATTGAACTGGTCGACGCCATGCACGGCCCGCGCGCGCTTAACCCAACACGCGGCGGTTATATTCCCGCAGGAGAAGCCAGCGTGATCGCTGTCGGCGATTGTGCGGGGCTCACCGATAGCGGCTTTGACCATATCGGCTACCGGATGGATTGGATGCGCGCGCTAACCGCCGTCACGACCAATGACACCATCATTTGCCAGTGCGAGGAAGTGACGCGGGCGGATCTGATCGGCATTCAGCCGCCAAATTATCTGCCCCGCCCCGCTGCCATGTGCGCTCGGTCCTTGGAAACACTGCTGAAGGATGGCCCCGCCAACCCGGACCAGATCAAGCGCCTCACCCGTTCAGGCATGGGCGTTTGCCAAGGCCGCCGCTGCCGCGATCAGGTGGCAATGCTGCTGGCGCTGGAAACCGGTACGCCCTACGGCACCATTCCGCTCGCCAGCCACCGCGCGCCAGTCCGTCCGCTTCCGCTCAAGATTTTGGCCGAATGGGATGAACCTGCGGAAATGGAAGCCGCATGGGATGTGTGGTTCGGTATTCCAACACAATGGGTGCCTGTCGAAGATATCGGCACGCCTTATCAGGATGAGCACCGCGAGATGCTCTACACGGGGATGTACAAATGAGCGGGTCAGAAGTTGTCATCGTTGGCGGTGGCGTCACTGGCCTGAGCGCCGGTTGGTGGCTCGCGCGGTCGGGCGTGAAGGTCACGGTGCTCGACAAGTTCATTGTCGGCTGGGAAGCCTCGGGCCGCAATGGCGGCGGCGCATCGCATTATGCGAGCCCGCTCTTCGACGAAGAACAGCGCCTTTGGCCCCAAATGGATGAGCTGCTCGGCTATCCAACCGAGCACCGCAAGGGCCGCATCCTGATTGCCATGACGGAGCGGCAGTGGGAGCAATATCGTTTCATCGCCGAACGCCACAAGCGGCTCGACCACCCGGTTGAACTGCTCGACGTCAAACAGATTCAGGAAGCGGTGCCGCTGGCCGGGGACAATTCCTTTGGCGGCATCCACTATAAGTTTGGTGGCCATGCCAACCCGCAGCGCAGTGTGCAGGCCTATGCCTGGGCGTTGCAGGATCTGGGCGGCAAGATCATCCAGCACAGCCCTGTGACTGGCTTTGAAACGGCAGGCGGCAAGGTGACGGCGGTGAAGACCGCCAATGCAACCTATGGCTGTGACTCTGTGGTCGTCGCCGCAGGGCCGCAAATACCGCAGCTGATGGCGCAGCTGGGCGTGGATGTGCCGTTGGCGGCTGCGCGCGCGGAAATGATCATCACAGAGCCTGCGCCGATGATGCCGTTGGGCGGTGTCGATGGCCATAAAATCTATGGTCGGCAGACGCTGCGCGGCAACCTTGCTTATGGTGGTGGCCCGCATGAATGGCTGGATGTGGATGCAACCGGCCCTGCCGCGCGTCCCTCCACACCGCTGGCCCGCAACCTCGCAAAGCGTCTTGCCGAGATGCTGCCAAAGGCCGCACACCTCAACGTCATTCGCAGCTGGGCAGGCGTGATTGAAAACTCGCCTGATGGCCGTCCGATCATCGACCGGCTGACCAGCCCGGACAATGTCGTCGTCGCCTCTATGTCGAGCGTGGGCTTCGGCCTGTCGCCTGCATCGGGCCATGCGATCCGCGACCTTGTGATCGACGGCAAATGCTCCTTTGCGGACATTGATCTCCTGAAGCTGTCGCGCTTTGACGGGCTGGAAAAGGACTGGCGCGAAAAGCGCGGGTGGATGCCCATTTCATGAGCCGATATTCGGCCCTTGGATTGCTGCGCGGTGCCCTGAACGGGCAAAAGCATTGGCAACCGGCATGGCGCGATCCGGAACCCAAGTCCCATTACGACATCATCATCATTGGTGGTGGCGGGCATGGTTTGGCGACCGCTTATTATCTGGCCAAGGTCCATGGGCTGCGCAACATTGCAGTGCTGGAGAAAGGCTGGATCGGCGGCGGCAATACCGGGCGCAACACAACGATTGTCCGGTCCAATTATCGGCTGGAGCCTTTGCATAACTTCTACGAATTCGGCCTGAAGCTGTGGCACGGGTTGAGCGATGATCTGAACTACAACGTCATGTTCAGCCCGCGTGGGGCCATGTTCCTCGGCCATAGCGATGCCGACATGGTCAAGCTGGCGGAACGCGGCGACGCTATGCGCTGCGACGGCATTGATGCTGATCTGATGACCCGCGATGAAGTCGCCAAGCTGGAGCCGCTGCTCGATATGTCGCGCGATGCTCGCTTCCCCATTCAGGGCGGCCTGATCCAGCGGCGGGGCGGCTCTGCGCGGCATGATGCCGTAGCCTGGGGCTATGCACGCGGGGCAGATAGCCTTGGCGTCGACATCATTCAGAAATGCGAAGTCACAGGCTTTGTGCGTGATGGCAATGCTGTGGTCGGCGTGGAAACGACGCGTGGCCGGATCGGCGCTGGACGCGTTGGCATTTGTGTGGCGGGCCATAGCGGCCATGTCGCGGCCATGGCTGGGCTGAAACTGCCCGTCGAATCCCAGACCCTGCAGGCGATGGTGACCGAAGGCGTGAAGCCGATGATCAACAGCGTGATCATGTCGCAATCGCTGCACTGCTATATCAGCCAGTCAGACAAGGGCGGCATCGTCTTTGGCGGCGACCCGGACAATTGGCCCAGCTATGCCCAGCGCGGCCACCCCATGGTGATGGAAGGCGCTGTCGCACAGGGTCTTGCCCTTGTGCCCGCCCTCTCCCGCCTGCGGATGGTGCGCACTTGGAGCGGGGTGACCGATATGAGCTTTGATGGCGCGCCGATCATCGGTGAAACGCCGGTGCCCAACCTCTATATCAATGGCGGCTGGTGCTATGGTGGCTTTAAGGCGACGCCCGCCTCCGGCTGGACCTATGCCCACACACTGGCGACGGGCAAGCCACACCCGCTCAACGCCCCCTTCTCGCTCGACCGGTTTGAACGCGGCGCAACAATTGATGAAACGGGGAGCGGCCCG
>CAJBSR010000234.1 GCA_903958285.1 uncultured Sphingomonadales bacterium | reverse complement strand
GCCGCCGTCGCGCGCGGGTGAACCGAATAGACCGTCAGGCGCCGCCAGATCCTGCGCATTATCCAGGCAACGTCTACAAGAAGGTCGTCGATCCCCCCGATGGCAAAACCGATTGCCGAAAACAGAAGCAGTTCATCGCGAACGGCTGATGCGAGCCAAATGAGGTCGGCCACATCGTTACCGATCAGGCAAGGATGGCCGTTCTTTTAACTGTCCGGGTCCGCTGCTCCAGTAGCTGCTGCCGCAGACTGTTGTCTGCTGTCGGTGTCGCTTCAAACGGACCGGGCCGGTCCCAAGCCCCTTCGGGCCGCAGGATGTGCATCGGGTCTGACGCGAGAGAGATCACATCATTGGCCGGGGCGAGATCGAGCCGCATTTCCACATATTTGACATTGGCAAAGGCGATCGGTGGACGGTCTTCAATCGGGCGGAAGCCGAAGACCTGCCAAAAGCGCTGAAGGTCTAGCCGGCTGTGCCCGTACAGGGTGCGATATCCCTTCTTCCGGCAATGCTCGACGGCCGCTCGTACGAGTTGATAGGCAAGGCGGCTGTTGCGATATTCGGCACGAACGGCCAGCCGTTCAATCTTCGCGAACTCCCCGAAAAAGCGGGCGCGGATGCACCCAGCGGCGTCCCCATCCACCTTTCCGAGCCAATGGGTCGAACAGAAGTCATTGCCGTCAAATTCTTCGGAATAGAGGCAGAATTGCTCAGCAATATAAGTGGCGGACCGGACCGAGAAGACCTGAAAGACGTCTTCGATAGACCGGGCAACCATCACTTCACATTTGGCCTTCGGGGCAGGTTCCAGTCTTTCGGGCAGCACGACCAGAAGGTCGCGGCTGCAGTTCGGGTAGATGCTCTGTGCGTCGATGAAGCCCGACGTTTGCTGCAAGCGCCTTGAATGAGGGCTGACCGCCTTAGAAAAGACAGGAACCGGCGTCTGTAGGAATGGCTCCAGTGCATCGGCAAAGGCGGTGAGCATGCGTCCGAAGCTTCCGGGCATATAGATCAGCCAGACATAGATCGCGGCAGGCTGTTCGCCAGGGGCTGCGATCCAAGCTGTATCAGGTGCTGCGCTGTTGAAGCGACTGTTGATGATGGCATCGGTGCCCTCAGCGTTCAGTGGCAAAAGTGCTACGATGCCGCGGTCCTCCTGGGCGGCGCCCGGCTGACTTGAAATCCGGACGCTGTCTGGGTTGGCGGCGATAATTCCCCGGATGATGCTGTTTTCCGCGAGCATCATGGTGCCGCGCGCAACCGACAACATCTCATCCAGTTCCTCCTCCCCGGGCCGATAAAGGTTGAACTTCTGCCGGTCGGAGCGTTCCAAACATTTCCAGATCTTTGAGGAGAAGCCGAGGCGACGCACACCGGAGCGGTTTGACGTGGTCAGTTCCTGTAACATTTGTATTCTCCCCTAACTGGCGTAGAAATCACGCATGGTTTCCGACGCGGTGACTTTATCTGGGGTAGGGGAGGACGAGGTCCTCCAATTATCTGCACGGGGTGTTCATCCTGATGAACACCGCAAACTCATAGACTTACTGGACAAAGTTAACTGGAATGATCTCGACATTCTGCGCCGGGCGGCCGATCAGTCGAGTCTGAGGAGGGCGGCTCAAGCGCTCGGAATGTCCGTCAATACGGTCAGATCACGCCTCAACCGACTCGAAAAATCATTGGAGACGGTTCTCTTCGCACGATCCCGTGACGGTCTGAAGATTACAGCCGAGGGGCAGACGGTTCTGCGTGTTGCCAAAGATATGCGGATGTTGAGCGTTGGGCTCCCGCTCGCGCGAGGCAATCATGTTCTGGTCCAAGACGGGGAAGTTCGCATCTGCGCGTCGGAAGGTGTCGGCACGTTTTGGCTGACACCACGGCTGCCGGAGTTGAAGGCACGGCTGCCAGATCATGTCGTGGCCTTAGACAGCCTTTCAGACCAGAATCTTGTCTCACCGGGCGAACATGACGTCGCGGTCGGGTTCCAGAAGCCGACTGATCTTGAGGCGATTTGTTCAAAGCTGGCGACGATCCACATTATGCCCTTCGCATCGGACCAGTATCTGCGTCAGCATGGTTTGCCGCTCACCATTGATGATCTGCACGGACACCAGTTCATCCAGCAGGACTCCCCTGGAACCAATGGAGATGCCGTCAATCTGTTCCTCACACAGGACCTAGCGCGCAAGATCATTGCCATCCGTGTGAGTTCAAGCTTTTCGCATTATTGGGCGGTGGCCAATGGTGTCGGTATCGGCGCCTTGCCGACCTATGCTCGGGCGATCACCCGCCGTGTGCGGCCACTCGACCTGCCGATCCGCCTGCGTTTTGAACTGTGGTTGTCTTACCGGCGGGAAGCACGCCAGTCCCAGCCGGTCCAGCAGGTTGTCCAATGGCTTCGGGACAGTTTTGATGGGAGCCGCTATCCTTGGTTTGCAGATCACTTCGTCCATCCCGATGAATTTACCGATTTAAACGGCAGCACAGGGGTGGTTTCCATGTTCGACCATCTCATGGACTGATACACGCCAGTTCATGAGAGATTCGAGCACCCGACCAAAATCCGCTTTGCGCGCTTTCATAGAAAGCGGGGCGGCTGGGGGCATCGTCCTGATGCTGGCGGCCGCAGCGGCATTGATTGTCGCAAATTCGGCTTGGTCGGATGTCTATTTTGCGGGCCTTCAGGCAAAGTTGGGGCCAATGTCGGTCCTTCATTGGGTCAATGACGGCCTGATGGCACTGTTCTTTTTTCAGGTTGGGCTGGAAATAAAACGCGAATTTGTTGACGGGCATTTGAGCAATTGGGGGGATCGGGCTCTCCCGATGATTGCGGCTGTGGCAGGGATGGTCATCCCGGCGCTCGTCTTCCTCGCCATCGCCGGAGGGCGGCCTGAACTGCACCGCGGCTGGGCCATCCCGGCGGCGACCGATATCGCCTTTGCAATGGGCGTCATTTCGCTTCTCGGCCGCCGCGTCCCCGCCTCATTGAAGCTGCTGCTGGCCACCGTCGCGATCGTCGATGATATGGGTGCCGTCGCTATCATTGCCGTGGGGTACACCGAGGCCATTTCGGGGGGCTGGCTCCTTGCTTCGGCCGGCATCATGGCCGTGATGTTCCTCATCGGTCGAAGGCAGGTCACGGTTCTGTGGCCCTATCTTGTCGGCTTTGCTCTGCTCTGGTTCACCGTTCTTCAGTCCGGTGTTCATGCAACCATTGCCGGCGTGCTGGCGGCGGCGATGATCCCGGTGCGGGTCACGCCCGCGGCACCCGATGATCCCGCTTCGCCCCTTCACCGGCTGGAACATCTCGTCAACAAGCCGGTTGCCTTTCTCATTGTGCCGCTTTTCGGGTTCGCCAATGCAGGCGTCTCCTTTGCCGAGGGCATAGGCGGAGATGAGTTGACGCTGGCGATTGCGGCCGGGCTTTTCTTTGGAAAGCAACTTGGGATCTTTTCAGCCATCTGGTTGGCTGTCCGCTTTGGACTTGCCAGAAAACCTGCAGGTGCAAACTGGGCGCAGGTTTACGGGATGGCCCTGCTTTGCGGCATCGGGTTCACGATGAGCTTGTTTATCGGCGATCTCGCCTTCTCTGATCCCATGCACGATAGCGGCGTGAAAATGGGCGTTCTGCTCGGGTCTGTCGCGTCGGCCATCGCCGGCGCTATCGTCCTCGGCTTTTCCTCAGGCACAAAAAAAGGGGCAGCCTAAGCCACCCCTTCTTTAAATCGTCGTCCGTGTCGGATTAGAGCTTTTCAACAAGCTCCGGCACGATCTTGAAGAGATCGCCGACAAGTCCAATGTCCGCGACCTGGAAGATCGGGGCGTCTTCATCCTTGTTGATCGCGATGATCGTCTTGGAGTCTTTCATACCGGCAAGGTGCTGAATCGCACCGGAGATGCCGACAGCGACGTAGACGTCTGGCGCCACGATCTTACCGGTCTGTCCGACCTGATAGTCGTTGGGCACATAGCCCGCGTCAACGGCGGCGCGTGAAGCACCGACAGCGGCGCTCATCTTGTCCGCAAGCGGGAAGATGGTGGACTGGAAGGTGTCGGCATCCTTGAGCGCACGACCACCAGAGACGATGATCTTGGCCGAGGTCAGTTCCGGACGCTCCAGCTTCACGATTTCAGCACCAACGAACGAGGAAATCCCCGAATCGCCTGCACCGGAAACCGCTTCGACGGCGGCCGAGCCACCTTCAGCTGCGGCCTTGGCAAAGGCCGTACCGCGCACGGTAATGACCTTCTTGGCATCCGACGACTGGACGGTTGCGATGGCGTTACCGGCATAGATGGGACGCGTGAACGTGTCCGCACTTTCAACCGACAGGATGTCGCTGATCTGCATGACATCAAGCAGTGCGGCGACGCGCGGCGCGATGTTCTTGCCGTGCGCCGTTGCCGGGAACAGCACCGCGTCATGGCCGGCCATCAGGCTCGCTACGAGTGGCGCAACGTTTTCGGCCAGCTGGTTCGCAAGGGTGGCGTCGTTGGCGACGTGCACCTTGGCGACACCGGCGATCTTTGCCGCAGCCTGCGCAACGGCATCGCAGCCATTGCCGGCCACGAGAACGTGCACTTCGCCCAACTGCGAGGCAGCGGAGACAACAGCGAGCGTTGCGTCCTTCAGCGACGCATTGTCGTGTTCAGCGTAAACGAGGACGCTCATGCGGCAACTCCCATTTCCTTGAGCTTAGCAACCAACGCATCGACATCGGCAACCTTGATGCCAGCCGAACGGACAGGCGGTTCGGCAACCTTCAATGTCTTCAGACGCGGCGTGACATCCACACCGTAATCGGCGGGCGTCTTCTGCGCGAGCGGCTTCGACTTCGCCTTCATGATGTTCGGCAGCGATGCATAGCGCGGCTCGTTCAGACGAAGGTCAGTGGTCACAATCGCAGGCGTTTTCAGGCTGACGGTTTCGAGGCCACCATCAACTTCGCGCGTCACGTTGACGCTGTCACCGGACACTTCAACCTTGGAGGCGAAGGTGCCCTGCGGGCGACCGGTCAGCGCAGCGAGCATCTGGCCCGTCTGGTTGCTGTCATCGTCAATCGCCTGCTTGCCAAGGATGACGAGGCCGGGGGCTTCTTCTTCCATGACCTTAGCGAGCAGCTTGGCGACGCCGAGCGGCTCGACGTCTTCTGCAACGATAAGGATCGCACGATCCGCACCCATGGCGAGTGCGGTACGCAGTGTTTCCTGCGCCTTGTCAGGTCCGATCGAGACGGCGACGATTTCCGTCGCAACGCCCTTTTCCTTCAGACGGATGGCTTCTTCCACCGCGATTTCGTCGAAGGGGTTCATCGACATCTTCACGTTGGCCAAATCCACGCCAGAGCCATCAGGCTTCACGCGGGGTTTCACATTATAATCAATGACCCGCTTCACGGGCACAAGGATCTTCATGGCGCTTCTCTCCAATGAATCGCTTTACGTTTACGTCAATGTCTGCCGCACTGCACAAATTGACCGTGCATTGCAAGCCTCAAGCGGCCTTACGGACCTCCGCGACGATCTTCTTCGCCGCATCGCCAAGGTCATTGGCGGGGACGATAGGAAGGCCGGAGTTCGCAAGAATGTCCTTACCCTGCTGCACGTTGGTGCCTTCCAGGCGGACAACGAGTGGAACGGACAGGTTCACTTCCTTGGCAGCGGCAACGATGCCGTCAGCAATGATGTCACACTTCATGATGCCACCAAAGATGTTCACGAGGATGCCCTTTACAGCCGGGTCCTTCAGAATGATTTTGAACGCAGCTGTCACCTTTTCCTTGTTGGCGCCGCCGCCAACGTCAAGGAAGTTGGCGGGGAATTCACCGTTCAGCTTGATGATGTCCATCGTCGCCATCGCAAGACCGGCACCGTTGACCATACAGCCGATGTTGCCATCGAGCTTGATGTACGCAAGGTCATATTTTGACGCTTCGATTTCGGCCGGATCTTCCTCAGTCAGATCGCGCAGTTCAACGAGATCCTTGTGACGGAAGAGCGCGTTTGAATCGAAGCCAACCTTGGCGTCGAGGACGAACAGCTTGTCCCCGTCCGCCGTCGGGCAGACCGCCAGCGGATTGATTTCGATCTGGCTCGCATCGGTCGCGACAAAGGTGTCGTAAAGACCCTTCAGGACAGACTGAGCCTGCTTGGCCAGATCACCCGAGAGGCCGAGCGCCTTTGCGACCGAACGACCATGATGCGGCATCAGGCCTGTTGCTGGGTCGATGGTGATTGTGGTGATCTTTTCCGGCGTGTCATGCGCGACGGTTTCGATGTCCATGCCACCTTCGGTCGACGCGACAATCGCAATGCGGCTGGACGCACGGTCAACAAGGAGGGCGAGGTAGAATTCTTTGCCGATGTCGACACCATCAGTGATGTACAGGCGCTGGACCTGCTTGCCCGCGTCGCCTGTCTGGATGGTGACCAGCGTGTTGCCGAGCATGTCCGTCGCGTGAGCGCGGACTTCATCCAGCGACTTGGCAAGGCGGACACCGCCCTTGGCGTCTGGGCCGAGTTCCTTGAACTTGCCTTTACCGCGGCCACCTGCGTGGATCTGCGCCTTCACGACGTAAAGTGGCCCTGGAAGCTGCTTGGCAGCCTCGACAGCTTCTTCCACCGACATGGCAGCAATGCCCTTTGGTACGGCGACGCCGAACTTGGCCAGAAGTTCCTTGGCTTGATACTCGTGAATATTCATGTGAGCGCGAGTCCCTGCTAGAGTTGCAGGGCCTAAAGCATAGCGAGGCGGCTATGGGAAGCCTGTAACGCGCCTATCACATATGCTTATTCAGAGATCGCGCAGCTCAGGCCCGCCCGCGTGGTGATGGCGAGGATTTCGGGGTCACGCAGGGCGCGGACCTGACGCCAGAATTCGCCGACACGCATCTGGCCGATCTGTTTGTCACTGATCTTGCTGAGATCAGACAGGCGCTTGAGCTGCGTGAGCGACAGCTTGTCGATCATGCGGTCTGCCATGCAGGTGGATGTGTCGCGCGAAAGGCCGGCCGACTGAAGCCCGTTGCGCAAACGCGCTTCCGGCGTGGCACAGGCCGAAAGCGTGGAGGCGGCGATCAAAATGACGAGGAGTTTGGTGCGCATATCGGCCCCCATTCAAAAAAAGGTTCGCAGGCCAGTGCGGATTGCTGTCCCTTTGCACTGGCCTGTTGGAGGCCAGATGCAGCTTTAATGATGACGGAAATATGAACGACGCTATAGGGTGCATTAATGTCGATCTTGTCCGGCCTTGGTGTGTTCCTTCTGACCGTCCTCTTCATGGAGGGCTTCGCCTATGTTGCCCACCGCTGGCTAATGCACGGGCCGGGCTGGTTCCTGCATAAAAGCCATCATCGGCCGCGCACCGGCACGTTTGAACTCAACGATCTTTACGCTGTAATCTTCGCTGTGCCGTCTATTTCGCTGTTCTGGTATGGCATCGGCCTTGGCCATGGGGCGTTCTACGCATGGATCGGTGGCGGCATCGCGGCCTATGGCGCGATCTATTTCGGCTTCCATGACGTGATCGTCCACAAGCGTATCGGCCATCGGTACTTGCCCAAGAGCACCTATATGAAGCGAATCATGCAGGCGCACCGCTTGCACCATGTGGTGGAAACGAAGGATGGAACGGTAAGCTTCGGTTTCTTGTGGGCGCCGAAGCCCGAAGTGCTGAAGGCACAATTGGCAAAGGGTGGACGCGCAGGCGTGCGCGCGCCTGCTGCCATGGAGCTCATCAGCGAGTAAATTAGGCGGTGGCGAGAGTCCGGCGGCGGCGCAACGCGAAACCGACCATGCCAAAACCACCCAGCATCAGTGCCCAGCTTCCCGGTTCCGGCAGTGGATCGATATAGGAGACGGCGAGGTCGTCAAACTTGAACGAGTCCTTCTTGCCGTCCTGATTGATGAAGGATGAGGCGACCATCCAGATGTTGCCAACCTTCTGGCCAGCGGCACCGGGCTGGAGATCGCGGATACCAGACGTTGATCCGCCAAGCGCTTCGTAACCCGCACCGTTCAAAATGCCGTTGACGGCCGAAATATTCGTATTGTCGAGCGAAAGACCCGCGTTCCAAGCCGTTGCCGTCGTGCCATAGTCGATAGAAGCGTCAGTATCGGCAGTGCAGGTGTTGCAAAGCTTGTAAGCCGTGAACCGACCGGACAGAAACTCGACCGGCTTGTCGAACTGGAACAGAATGAAGTCGGTCCGACCTTCATTATCGACGGTATGCGAGTTGTTCCCGCCGCTGCCCTCGCCCCGGTTGGTCACACCCAAACCGTTGCTATAAGCGCCAAGATACGAGCTGCGGACAATGCTGTTCTGTGCGCTCCAAGCCGTTGCGCGCACGTTGATCGTTTTCCCGGCCGTGGTTGCGCTGAACGTTCGGGCGTTGCCGAATGGGCCGCTTGTAATGCTGGAATTGACGGAAAAATCAAAGACGAACGTCGCTGCATTCGCCGCAGGGGCCGTCACAAGCGCCAGCGCGGATGCTGAAAGGATCGCTAAGGATTTCAAACGCATAAACTCATTGCCCCTGTGCGTGCCTTGCCGTTGCATAGACACTTCGCCCGGTGCGACCCTGACCGATATGAGCAAGTTACGCCTTTCCGGGGCGATTCGCAACCAGTCCGGTTTGAATGAGCGTCCCTGATTGGGACAGTTTTCAGGCGTTTCCGGTCAATGCCTCTTCAGCTTCGTGAACAAGCGTGGCCAAAATAGCTGCAACGGGCTCCTCCGCCTTAACCATACCCACCGATTGACCGGCCATGACCGAGCCGTTCTCTACATCGCCATCGATGACGGCACGGCGAAGCGCGCCCGCCCAGAAATGTTCGATTTCCAGCTGGGCAGCCGCCATATCAACCTCGCCGCGATCCAACATGGCCGCGACTTCCACCTGCTTGCGGGTGAATTCTTCGGTGCCCGCATTTTTGAGCGCGCGGACAGGAATAACCGGCAGGCGGGGGTCAATTTGCACGCTTGCGATGGCATCGCGCGCATTGCCGCGCAGAAATGCTTTCTTAAAGGCAGGGTGAGCGATGCACTCAGTGGCGCACACAAGCCGCGTGCCGATTTGCACGCCGGCTGCACCCTGCTTCAGATAAGCGGCCATCATTTCGCCCCGGCCGATACCACCTGCGACGAAAACGGGGACCACGTCCGCCATCTCGGGCAGGATTTCCTGCGCGAGGACCGAAGTAGACACAGGACCGATATGGCCGCCGGCTTCCATGCCTTCAATCACCAGCGCGTCAACGCCCGAGCGGACGAGCTTTTTTGCCAGCGACAATGCAGGGGCAAAGCAGATGACCTTGGCGCCAAACGCCTTGATCTGATCAATCGCGCCTGCAGGCGGCAGTCCACCAGCCAGCACCACATGGGTGACTTTATGTTGCGCGCAAACGGCAATCAGGTCGGTCAGTTGCGGGTGCATGGTGATGAGGTTCACGCCAAAGGGCTTGTCTGTCATCGCCTTGGTCGCTGCGATTTCCGTGGAAAGAATCTCCGGTGGCATCGCGCCACCTGCAATCACGCCAAAGCCGCCTGCGTTGGACATGGCGGAGACAAGGTGCCTTTCGCTGATCCAACTCATGGCGCCTGCCATGATGGCTACTTCCGACCCCAGAAAGGCCGCGCCGCGCGCCATCAGCGCCTGAAGTTGGCTCACGCTGCGTCCTCGGCATCAAGGCCATAGGCCGTATGCAGCACGCGGACCGCCAATTCGGTCTCATCCTCATCGATGAGGACGGAGACTTTGATTTCTGAGGTGGAAATGGCCTGCACGTTGATACCGCGCTGCGCCAATGCCTTGAACATCGTTGCTGCGACACCGGCGTGGCTGCGCATGCCGACGCCGACGACCGAGATTTTGGCGACCTTGGTGTCATGCATCAGGTTTGAAAAGCCGATGACATCCTTGCCCTTTTCCAGCGTGTCGATGGCGCGGGCGAGTTCGGCGCCGGGGACCGTGAAGGTCACGTCGGTAGAGCCGCTGTCATGCGCAATATTCTGGATGATCATATCAACGTTGATGTTGGCATCGGCCAGCGGGCCAAAGATGTTGGCCACAGCGCCCGGCCGGTCGGGCACGCTGGTGAGCGTCACCTTGGCTTCGTTCTTGTCGTGGGCAATGCCCGTGATCAGTTGGCGTTCCATTTCGTCTTCTCCGATTTCGTCGTCGCCGACGATAAGCGTGCCGGTGATGGGATTGTCTGTGGGTGCGTCAAAGGAAGACAGCACCTGCACGCGCACATTTTCCTTCATCGCCAGCCCGACAGAGCGGGTCTGGAGCACCTTGGCCCCGACGCTCGCCAGTTCGAGCATTTCTTCATAGGTGACCTTGGCGAGCTTGCGCGCCCTGGGCACAATGCGCGGGTCGGTTGTGTAGACGCCGTCGACATCGGTGTAGATGTCACACCGGTCTGCCTTGACGGCTGCGGCGACAGCGACGGCGGACGTGTCGGACCCGCCCCGGCCGAGCGTGGTGATGCGGTTGTCAGCCGTCACGCCCTGAAATCCGGGGATCACAGCGACTTCCCCCGCGCTCATCGCGGCGATCAGGCCTGCTGTATCAATATCCTCGATACGGGCCGAGGCGTGCGCGTCGGACGTTTGGATCGGCAATTGCCAGCCCAGCCAGCTGCGCGCCTTCACGCCCATCGCCTGCAGCGTGATCGCCAGCAGGCCGGATGTAATCTGCTCCCCAGCGGCGACGACAACGTCATATTCCTTGGGGTCATGCAGCGGGGCTGCTTCGCGGCAGAAATTAATCAGACGGTCGGTTTCACCCGCCATGGCAGAAACAACCACGGCGACTTCATTGCCGGCGTCCACTTCATGCTTCACGCGGGCGGCCACGTTGCGGATGCGTTCCGTCCCCGCCATGGACGTGCCGCCGAACTTCATTACGATGCGGGCCATCGAATTCCCTGTTTTGTGTCGCAAATGCGGGTTTGGCCATAAGGCGCCGTCCTGTTAGGGAAGGGGTATGGCAAAGGCAAGCACCACAACCACGATTGACCCTGCGGAAGCCGCGCATTTCGGCAAGCTGGCTGCCGACTGGTGGAACCCCAAGGGCTCCTCCGCAATGCTGCACAAGCTGAACCCAGTGCGGCTCAAATTCATCCGTGAGGCGATTGACGCCCATTGGCCCTCAGGTGGCGCGACCTTCCGGCCGCTTGTGGGCAAGACCGCGCTCGATGTGGGCTGCGGCGCGGGATTGTTGTGTGAACCTCTGGCCCGCCTCGGCGCGAAAGTGACCGGTGTTGATGCCGCAGCAGAGAGCATTGCCGTCGCTTCGGCGCACGCAGCGGCAGGGGGATTGTCGATCGACTATCGCTGTGCAGACGTGAGCGGAATGTCGGAGACATTCGATCTCGTGACCTCAATGGAGGTCATCGAACATGTCAGTGATCCCGCCGCCTTCCTCGCGGCCCTTCGCGACCGATTGGCACCCGGCGGGCTCATGATCCTCTCCACGCCCAACCGCACGCCCAAATCAAAACTCGCCATGATTACCCTTGGCGAAGGTCTCGGCGCCATCCCCAAGGGCACGCATGATTGGGACAAGTTCCTGACGCCTGAAGAGATGCAGGATCTTCTACACGGTGCAGGGCTGGTCGCCGGAGACATGCGCGGCATTGCGTTCTCGGCCACCGCGGGTCTGCACCTGTCGGACGATCTGGCCCTGAACTACATCTTCACGGTGACAAAGCCTTAGAAGTCGACCTTATCGTAATGGGCAGGCGGGGGGATGACTTCCATCCGCTCGCTCAGCAGCGGGCGGAAAGAGGGTCGGGATTTGAGGCCTGAATACCAGCGCTTGGTCGCTTCATGGCCGCGCCAGTCAATGCCGCCGAGATAATCGGCAACCGAGATATGCGCCGCACCCGCCAGATCAGCGAGGCTCAGGCTCGCACCGGCGAGCCAGTTGCGGTGATCGAGCAGCCAATCAATATAGTCGAGCAACTGGTTGGCATTCTTCATCGCCTGCCGCAGCACGCCGCCATCGGGCGCGGAACGGTGGACAAGCCGCTTTTCCATGCGCTCATGCAGAAGCGGCCCTACGACCTGCATATAATATTGTTCGTCGAACCAGGCCGTGAGTCGCCGGATCTCAGCGCGGTTAGGAGCGGTCCCTGAAATCATCGGGGACTGATCCACCGTTTCTTCCAGATATTCGCAAATCGCGTTGGAATGGATGAGCGTCAGTCCGCGGTCCGATTCGACCAGAACGGGGGTCTGGCTCGTCGGGTTAAGATCCACGAATTCATCGCGTCGTTCCCACGGATATTCGCGGACAAGCTGATAGCCCACGCCCTTCTCTCCCATGAGAAGGCGGACCTTGCGAGAAAACGGACAGAGAGCGAACTGATAGAGCTGCCACATGGCGTCAGACTGATAGGCTACAGTCACCCTTTGGGGAAGGGGGAGATGCGTAAAGGTTGTGGATCGAACTCTTGCCAATTTGGCTGCATTGGCGCATCTGATGGATGCATATCGGGCAGGGGGTTGCGTGCGGGTCATTGGAACAGGGGCAGTTTTGGCCATTGCGCTGGCACAGCCGGCTTGGGCCGACATTGGCCGCATCAAGTTGGCGAGCGGGACTGCGTCGATTGAACGGGATGGCAAGCTGCTGCCATTGAAGCCGGGGTTCGTGATCGAAACCGGGGACACGCTGGTCACCGGCGCGCGCGGCAAGGCAGGTGTGACCTTCATCGACAACACCCGCCTTTCGGCCGGGCCGGGCACGCGGATGACGTTCCGATCGTTCGATTATAACGACACGACGCAGAAGGGCCGCTTTGTCAGCTTCCTCAGAAAAGGGGCCGTCGCGATTATCTCGGGCAGGATCGCCCGGAATGACCCGCAGGCCATGCGCGTTGAAACGCCCAAGAACATCTATGTCATCCGGCGCGCGCGCGTCGTGTTGAACGTGAAATGATGCGCCGGACTGCCCTTGGCTGGCTGGCCGCGCCGCTCCTGCTGGCAGGATGCGCCATGTCGCAAGTCGCGCTTGGCCCCGGAGAGGATGGCGATGCGGGAAGCGTCGCGGTTCTGAACGCGGCCGGCACTGAACTTGCGATTATTGATAAGGCAGGTGCTGTCGCCAATGTCTCCGGTGGCTCGGCCTCCATCAAGGTTATGGACAGCGCGGCCTTTGACACGAAATACGCTGATCTGCTGGCCGGATTGCCGACACCGCCGCGCACGTTTGTGCTATATTTCAAGGAAAACTCGATCGAGCCGACCGAAGAGTCTCAGGCGTTGATGGCGGAGATTTTCGCCGAGATTAAAAAGCGCGCCGGGGCGGACCTCGAGATTACGGGGCATACCGATACGGTGGGCCCTGAGGACGTGAACGACGCGTTCTCGCTGCGTCGTGCAGCGGAGGTCACATCCTATCTGTTCTCGCAGGGCTTGGATAAAACCATCGTTCGCATTGCAGGGCGCGGGGAACGGGAACTGCGTGAACAGACGCCCGATGACACGCCGTCCGCGATCAACCGCCGGGTGGAAGTTATCGTTCGCTAATTAGCCGCAGTTGGCGTGACCTAGGGCTTCGAGCACATCGTCCAGCCGCGCGGGATCGCCGAGCGCGATGACATCGCCAGCTGAGTCGGCGTTGAGCACATGGCCAGACCAATCGCACACCATGCCGCCTGCGCCTTCGATAACGGGAACGAGAGCGGCAAAGTCATGCAGCTTGAGGCCTGCTTCCACGACAAGGTCTACATGGCCGCTCGCGACGAGGCCATAATTGTAGCAATCCCCGCCATAGATGATCCGCCGCCGCGCGACTTTGGCGGCGAGCGAGAGGAAATGGTCTGCCTCATGCGCGCTGAAGAGGTGTGGGCTGGTCGTCCCGAGCACGGCGTCATCAAGTGCACGGCACCGGCGGGTGCGCGCAGGCGCGCCATTGAAGGTCGTGGGTTGTCCAATGGCGCCGACCCAGCGTTCTCCGGCAATCGGTTGGTCGATAATGCCCAGCACCGGCCAGCCATCCTGCAACAGCGCGATCAGCGTTCCGAAAATGGGGCGACCGGCGACAAAGCTTGTCGTGCCGTCAATCGGGTCGAGCACCCAGACGCGGCTGGCATCGGCGCGCTCGCTGCCGAATTCCTCGCCGATGATACCATCGCGCGGGGCCTCGCTGGCCAGGAGTTTACGCATCACCTCTTCCGCTGCGCGGTCAGCGAGCGTCACGGGGGAGGCATCATCCTTGGTCTCTAGGCCAAAGGCACCTCGGAAATACGGCCGGATGGCTGCACCCGCGGCGTCCGCGAGTGCATTGGCCAGCGCGAGATCGGTTTCCATAGTCATAAAAGGATCAGTGCTGGAGCGATTTGACGATGTCTTCGACCATCTTCTTCGCGTCGGCGAGGAGCATCATGGTCTGATCCATATAGAACACGTCATTGTCGACCCCGGCATAGCCAACGCCGCCCATGGAGCGCTTGATGAACATGATTGTCTTCGCCTTATCTACGTCGAACACGGGCATGCCATAAATGGGGGAGGACTTGTCGGTCTTCGCCGCAGGGTTCACCACGTCGTTCGCGCCGATGATGAAGGCAACATCCGTCTGGGCAAATTCGCTGTTGATGTCTTCGAGTTCGAAGACCTCGTCATAGGGCACGTTCGCTTCGGCCAGCAGCACGTTCATGTGCCCGGGCATCCGGCCGGCGACGGGGTGGATGGCGTACTTCACCTCCACGCCCTCTTCCTTCAGCTTGTCGACCATTTCGCGGAGCGCGTGCTGGGC
>CAJBSR010000233.1 GCA_903958285.1 uncultured Sphingomonadales bacterium | reverse complement strand
CGGCGGCGGCAGCAGCAGGTGGCTGGTTGGGGGAAGCAGGCGCCCGTCTGCCCGTCCTCGTCCAGATTGCCAGCGTCATGCCGGAGTCCGTGAAGGCGCCTTCTGTTCGCACCGCCCATCGGGAGAAACAGGCGATGGCGGCAGTATCAGTTGCGCCCGCCCCGACAACGGCGCCTGCAGCCCCTACGCCACCTGCGGCCGTGCCCCCACGCCAGCAGAAAGCCGTTGATCGTATAGAGGCGCGTCTGGAACGGCGTGAAGCGCGTCGTGCGGCGATGGGCCTACCTGCCGATACCGAAAAGGAACGCGCGTTGCTGGATCGCTTTAAGGCCGCAGACACGCGGGCGGAACGTAAAGAGGTCATTCAAGAGGCGAAGGCGTTGCGGCAGGAACGGCGGGCGGATCGTCAGGCTTTGCCGGTCTGCACGCCCGATCAAGCCAGCAACCCGGCGGCCAATGGTTGCCGCCCGAAGATGACACCGGAGCGGCGCGCGGAGATTATGGAGCGGTTGTGCGCACAGATGGCCGAAAATGGGCGGACGCCGCCGCGGTGTCGTCCCATCGTGAAAGGCGGCCCGGAACCCTTGCGTGATCCGACACCCCAATAAATGAAAAGGGCCGCCGCGTGGTGCGCGGCGACCCTGATGTTTTAGCCGAGCTTTGCGGCTTCGCTGAACGGGATGTCCTTATCCGGCCGGATTTCGCCCGGCAGGCCAAGCACGCGCTCTGCGATGATGTTGCGCAGGATTTCATCCGTGCCACCTGCAATACGCAGACCGGCCGCGCCGATATAGCTCGTCTGGAAGCGCGAGAGATGCGGGATGTTGGGCGAATCTTCACCCATCAGGAGCCCCGCGCCTTCACACAGGTCAGAAGCAAAGGCGCCAATGTCCTGCATGGTTTTCGCAACGACCACCTTGGAGATGGACGATTCCGGACCCGGTGTGCGGCCTGACGACAGCGCCGAGATGGTCCGCATGCTGGTCAGCGAAATGCCGCGATCCGCGATATAGGCATCCGCAATCCGCTGGCGAACATGGCTCTGTTCGAGCGCATTGCCTTCGGCCAGATCGATGGACTTCGCGAGTTCGATCATTTCCTTCACGCCCGGCGCGCTGGCAGGCTTGCCGCCAACTGCAAGACGTTCGTGCATCAGCGTCGTCAGCGACACCTTCCAGCCATCGCCCACGGCACCCAGACGGTGCGTATCCTTGACGCGGACATCGGTGAAGAAGACTTCGTTAAACTCGCTGCCGCCTGACATCTGCTTGATCGGGCGCACTTCCATGCCCGGCGCCTTCATGTCGACGATGAACATCGTCAGGCCCTTATGCTTAGGCACGCTTGGGTCAGTGCGCGTGACGACAATGCCGAAGTCCGACAGATGCGCGCCCGATGTCCAGACCTTCTGGCCGTTGATCACCCATTCATCACCATCCCGTTCCGCACGCGTGCGGATGCCGGCCAGGTCAGAGCCTGCAGCGGGTTCGGAGAAGAGCTGGCACCAGACTTCTTCGCCCTTCATCGCGACCGGCACATAGCGCTGGGCGATATCGGGTGTCAGGCCATGACTGAACACCGTCGGGATGCACATGCCAAGGCCGATGGCATAAAGGCCCGTCGGCGCGTTAAACTTGGCTTCTTCCTGATTGAAGATGATCTGCTGCATCGGGGTTCCGCCCTGACCACCAACGGCCTTGGGCCAGGTGATGCCGACAAAACCGGCTTCATATTTGCGGGCCTGCCAGCGCTTTGCCGCGGCGACCGACTCCGCCCGGCTGGAATAGTCTTCCTGCTGGATGGCGTCCTTATTGGCATCGAGCCAGGCTTTGACCTTGGCGCGGTAGGCGGCTTCTTCTGCGGTGTCTTCGAAATCCATGTCGTCTCTCCTTAAGCGGCCAATGCGTTGCGCTGCTCAAGCGAGCGCACAAGCACGTCAGACCAATGTGATTTGGCACCGAGCGTCAGCGTCAACAGACGCGCCCGGCGGTAATAGAATTGGCAATTGCTTTCCCAGGTGAAGCCAATGCCGCCATGCAGCTGGACATTTTCTTCCCCTGCAAACTGGAACGCGTCCATCGCGGCGAGGCGGGCACCGGCGGCGGCCTGCACCAGTTCCGGCGCGTCCGTCAGCAACGCCCAAGCGCCGTAATAAGAGTGCGACCGGGCGAGCTGGTTCTTGATGTACATATCGGCCAGCCGGTGCTTGACCGCCTGATAGCCTGCAATCTTGCGACCAAAGGCCACGCGGTCCTGCGCATAGGCCAGCGCCATTTCCATCGCTGCGTCCGCGCCGCCCACGCCTTCAAAGGCGAGGAGGACGGCCGAGGACTGGAGGAACTTGTCCAAAGCAGCCTGACCGCCATCCAGAGCTTCGACAGGGGCATCCTGCAACGTCACCCGCGAGGAGCGGCGGACAAGGTCAATGGTTTCAACGGCAGCGATGGTCACGCCCGGTGCCTTGGTCTCAACAAGATAGAGACCTTCCGGACCGGACAGGATGAGGAAGTCGGCAGCCGCGGCATCCTGCACAGGCACCTTGACGCCCGTCGCCTTGCCATCGGCAATCTTGAGGCTGGAGCGCAGGCCGGGTGTCGCGGTACCTTCGGCAAGGGCGACGGCACCGATGGCCGAGCCATCGGCGAGCTTGGGGAGCCACTTGGCCTTCTGTGCGTCTGTGCCCGCGGCGATGAGCGCTTCGGTTGCAAGCAGAACAGAGGAGGTGAAGGGAACGGGTGCAACGACACGGCCAATTTCTTCGGCCAGCACGCACAATTCCAGAACCGACAGGCCGAGGCCGCCATGTTCTTCCGGGATACGAAGCGCCGTCCAGCCGAGGCCCACAATCTCCGCCCACAAAGCGGCATCATGGCTGACGCCAGATTCCATCACAGCGCGGGCTTTGTCGTGCCCTGATTTATCTTCAAGAAAGCGCCGCGCCTGTTCGCGCAGGGCTTCTGCTTCTTCGGAAAACTGGAAGTTCATGCCGCATCCTCTTCATTTGGTTTCCCAATGTGAAAAAGGGTCACGGCCCTGCTGTCAATCGGCATTTGCATCAGGTCGATATGACCTTTGGGGATGACGCTACGGCTAGGCCACCATCTTGAGGTCGCGGCGCATTCTTTCATTGATGCCGCCGATATCAATCTCTTCCACAGGGACGGGGCGTCCGATGCACCAGCCCTGCGCAACGTCGCATCCATAGCGAGTCAACAGAGCCAAGGTCGCTGTGTCCTCCACCCCTTCGGCGACAACAGTAAAGCCGAGTTCATGCGCCAGCTCGATGGTGGAGCGCACAAGAATCTGGTCGCTGGGGCTTTGCACCATCCGCATCACAAAGCCTTTGTCGACCTTGATTTCATTTGCCGGAAACGCCTTGAGATAGCTGAGCGTCGACTGACCGGTACCATAATCGTCAACCGAGACGCGCAGGCCAAGTTCTCGAAGGCTCCGAAGCAGGTCAGCGGCCGCACCCGTTTCTTCAAACGCCACGGTTTCGGTAATCTCGAAGGTCAGATGCGGGGCCAGCGGGCCAAGTGCCGTCACCCGGCGAAGGCTCTCTTCGGCAAAATGCGGGTCAGACAGCAGCCCGGCGGAGATGTTGACCGCCACACCCAGATCATGCCCTTCGGAATGCCAGACACGCAGCTGCGCCACGCAAGCGTCAATGGCATAGAGCGTCAGTTCATCGATACGCCCCGCATTTTCCAGCACGGTAATGAATTGGTCTGGCATGATCCGCCCAAGGTCCGGATGCGTCCAGCGGATCAGGGCTTCAAAACCGCAGACACGGCCTTGCGTGACGGACCATTTGGGCTGGAAGGCCATGTGGAGTTCATTGCGCGCCAGCGCTGGCCCAATGTCGGCCAATATTCTCTGTTCATAGCCCGCATGTTCCCGCAGCGCGTCCACGAAGCGCAGCGCGCGCACACCACTTTCGGCCGCACGGGCGGCTGCAAGCGAGGCATTGGCCAAGGAGGTCTGCGGCGCATGGCCGGTAATCCTATAATCGGCAAAACCAAAGACAGGGGAGACGACCTGCAGACGCGATCCCAGCAAGAGGGGCGCTACGAACAAGGCGGCGGCACCTTCCAATTGGGTTTGAAGCGAACGGGCACTGTCTTGCGAAAACAGCCAAGCGATGCGGCTGGCATCGAGGCTATAGGCTTTGGCGCCGCCCGTGACGGGCACCATGCGCTGCACGATTTCATGCAGCAGCAGGCGGCGCATATCATCATCCAGCATGGCCAACATGCCATCGCTCTGCCCAATGCGCAGGACGACGACAAAGGCCTCATCCTGTTGCTGCAGGTCGACGAGCAGCTGCCGTTCATTGGGCAGGCCGGAGCTTGCATCGGCAAAGCGGGCCTGATGCAGCTGTCTTGTGAAGCGCAGCAACGAAACCATGCCCGCCAGAATTGCGAGGAAGATCAGGGCCGCAGCGGTATCCACATCGGCGATCCGCAGCGACTGAAGGGCGGTGGCTGCGATGAGGACAGTCACAACCGTTCCTGCGAGAATGAGGTGGCTTCGCCCTTGGCGGCGGTCTGCGGCGAGAAGCCATGCCGGCACGAGAACGGCGATCAACGCGGGGAGCCAGCCGGCTTCAAATGGCAAAGGGCCTTCTAAAAGCGTCTCTGCAGCCAAAGCCTGCGCAACGACGCCCGGCAGAACGCCGTGTCTGGGAAGGACGTAGCGGTCGCCCATTTCAATCGCCGTCGCGCCGATCAGGACCTGTTTGCCCCGCAAGACGTCTGGCGACACGCGACCTTCAATCAGGTCGATGAAGCTATGGCGGGGGATGGTTGCGGGCTCAATCGCGGTATCGATAGGAAAGCTTTGCTCCACTTGGCCCGCATAATTGCTGATCACAGCGGCGAGTGAAGGCCGCGCGGTCCCTTGGGTCACGGTGCCCGTGCTGTATCGCCGCATGATGCCGTCGGGGTCCGGGTGGACGTTGACTGAGGCCAGAAACGCATGATCCCGAAAGGGGATCGCCGGCAAGCTTTCGACCGTTCCTTGTGCCATGTTACCCGCCTGTTGGCGGAATGTGGGCAAGACAACGGTGGCTGCAGACCGCTCTAGCGCGGCGGCGAGCGCGGCGTCCTCAGCCGGGTCGGTTGTGGACGAAAAGTCGACGTCGAACACGATGGTAGCAGCACCTGCCTTTGAAAGGGCATCAACCGCACGGGCATGGGTGCTGCGCGGCCAGGGCCATTTCTTCAATACGGCGATGCTGCGGGCGTCCAATTCCACAATATGGACCGTGCCGGAGGCCGGGCGTGACAGCACCTGATCCTGAAGGCTGCGCAAGCCGAGATCCAGCGGGCGGGTCAACCCCGCCATGGACAGCAATGCGGTGATGACCAATGCTACAAGAAGCAAAGCCGGCCGCAGATAGCTGCGACCGGAAAAGCTTTCTGGCCGTTGAGCAGAGGTCCCAGACGTTGTCATGCCCCTGTTCTAGCGCACAACCGAAAAGGTCCGGTTAACGCAGTGGTCAGTTGCCCTTGCGGTTGGCAGCAAGTTGCTGCGCCGCGACCCGCAGGCGCTGGAGAAACTCTGACAAGGTCAATGGGTTTTCATTTTTCTTCTTTCCCGCACCATTCTCAGCGACCGCGGTAACCTTGGTCTCAGAACTGTTTTCGCTGTTTGGCCGATCACTCGATGGGCTGTTCCCGCTATTGCTGCGAGGCGTGTCCGCATCAGCAGTTTTGGTGATGACGGTAGAATTCGGGTTGGCGTTGTCCACGGCAGCAATGGACGCCGGAGGCGTTGGATTTGCGCCGCCCTCAACGGGGGTCGGGCTGTTGTTGACGGCCACGAGCACAGGCGTTGCCTCTCCGGGTGTAACCGGCATCGGGGGCATAGGTGCTGACGGCTTCTCGACGGGTGGTGCGGTGACCATGGCGACCTCGACGGGCAGCTCCAAAGGCGGCAATGCCTGCTCGACGGGTGGTGCGGTGACCATGGCGACCTCGACGGGCAGTTCCACAGGCGGCAATGCCTGCTCGACCGGCGGTGCGGTGACCACGGCCACTTCGACGGGCAGTTCCACAGGCGGCAATGCCTGCTCGACCGGGGGTGCGGTGACCACGGCCACCTCGACGGGTAGTTCCACAGGCGGTGATGTCTGCTCGACCGGCGGTGCAATGGCCACGGCGACTTCGACGGGTGATTGCGCCACGACTTCTGCAACAGCTGTCGGTGTCGGCGGCGAAGCCGGTGCTTCGGCGAGAAGATTTGTTGGCGTTTCTAAGACAGGCGGCGCTGCTTCCGGCGCAGATGTTTCGGCGACGGCTAGGCTGACCTCAGCGCGTGTCGCTGTGTTGGTTGTTACGGGTGTCTCGACAGCGACAGCTTCCACAATAGCCGCCTGCGCAAGGCTGGAATTGCCGCTGACAATGCCACCCGTTTGCGCAGCGAGGTTCACGCTGCCTTCGCCAATCGGGCTGGCGATCCGGACTTCTGCGACATCTGACACGGGGGCGGCAGCCGGCTCTGTCGAGGTCTCCGACGTTGGTGCGTCGGCGACCGGCGCCGCGCCGATGACGGCGCCACCTGAAGGCGCGTTGGGAGTTCCCAGAACGGACAGCTGGCCGGGCGCAGATGCTGAAATCATTCCGATTTCGCCAGGCGAGACAAAGCGCGAGGCGAGCCC
Source organism: uncultured Sphingomonadales bacterium (assembly GCA_903958285.1). Taxonomy (GTDB): domain Bacteria; phylum Pseudomonadota; class Alphaproteobacteria; order Sphingomonadales; family Sphingomonadaceae; genus Aquisediminimonas. Next base: position 2,415 of record CAJBSR010000233.1, on the reverse strand, counting down.
ATCAAGAGAGGCAACCTGCACCAGCCCTTCGGTGACCTGCACCGATGCGCCAGCTGGGGTCACCGTGACGCTGAAGGTCGTGCCCTTCACGACGGCTGCCAGATAGGGTGTTTTCACTTGGAAGTGCGGTGTGGTCTTCTTCTGGATCTTGAAGACAACATTGCCAAAGGACTGGACGATCTGCGTGAACGTCCCTGCCTTGGGTTCGGTCAGCTGCAGCTGCGTATTGGGCGCAACAGTCAGATATTCGCCGCCGCGCACAATAACAGCGCGCCCGCCTTTGCCGGTGCTGACGATGTCGCCCGCAGACAGTGCGGCGCCGCGTGTCACCGTGCTTGTCTTCGAAAGACCGGGCTTTCCGACAAAAACAGGCCCGCTGACTTCTGAGACTGACCAGCCCGGCGTTCCTGCATAAGCAGCGCCGCTCGCCATCAGCGACACGACCAACAATGTTCCACGTGCAATCGACATTATATGTCCCCAGTTTGCAAATGCGCCTTGCAACGCACTTCCCCTGAGATGCGGTTACGTCCGATTTGGTTATAAAATTCAAAGATTAATCCCTAACGATGCTGCAACCTTTTGGCGCCGCTCTTAACCCGGATGTTACGCTTTTCCGTTAGTTGCGATCTTCTATGCGGGGGACGCGAACGACTTTTCTTTTGCTTGCAAGCAGTTGGGCCGGGCTTCCGTTCGGCGCGGCCGCCGTGCGCGCAGAAACGCCGGACCCGGCATCCACGCTTGGCCGCGAAATGCTGCTCAAAGATCAGCCTTTCCGAAAGACGAAAGACAAGGTTGCACCGACCGTTGTCGAGAGCAAAGCCTCAGTAGGCTTTGCTACAACCGGGGCTGTCATGGTGGGCGCGGTCCAGATTGAAGGGCTGGAGATACTGTCTCCCACGCAGTTCTCGTCTGTGATCGACAGCTTCGTCGGGCAGGAGCTCGATACAACCGGATTGGAAAGATTGGCGCGCGCTATCGCCAACCGTGCCCGGGATGAAGGTTTGGTGTTCGCGAGCGCCATGGTGCCGCCCCAATCGATCCGGATGGGCGTTGTCCGCGTCCAGCTGGATGAAGGCCGGGTGGATGAGGTGCGGATTGAAGGGAGCTCTAATGCGCGGTTGGCTCGCTTGCTCCAATCGCTCGCCGGACGTGCGGTGCGACGGCAAGAATTGGAGCGTGTGCTTCTGACAGCAGCCGACTTGCCGGGCATATCAGTCGGCCAAACCCGATTTGCCCGGGAGGGCAAGCGGGGCATCCTGCACGTGGAAGTAAGCCGCAAGACTTGGCGGGGGAAAGTGGAGGCCGACAACTCAGGTTCGACCGGCATCGGGCGGGTGCGGGCGCGCCTGTCGATGGAGTTATCCGACCTGTTGGGGGAAGGGGACAATCTGACGGTCAATACCGTGTCCACGCCGATCAACCCAAGGGAGCTTGCCTTTGTCTCGGTGCAATATGACCGGCGCATTGGCGATAGCGGTCTTTCCGCATCCATATCCGCTGCCACGGGACGCACCCGGCCAGACCCGGAATTGAATGCGATCGATACCAAGGCGAAGAGCTCTTATCTGGCCGGCCAGATCAGTTACCCAGTTGTCCGCTCCATGAAGGCCAATGTTTCGGTTTCAGCAGAGCTTGCCTATCTCTCGGTAGAGCAGGACCTGATCGGCATCGCGACGACGCGCGACGACATTGTCACGCTCACCGTGTCGGCTTGGGGCAATATGCGTTTGACCAGCGGCCAATTGGCCGCAGGTGGCTCTGTGACGCAGGGCCTAGATCTGTTTGGCGCGACCAAGCCGGGCGATTTTCTGACATCACGCTTCGACGCCAGCGGGCGCTTCACCAAGTTTAGCGGCTGGGCCTTTTGGCGGACGAATCTGGACCGGCAGACAACGCTCAAGCTGTCGGTCGTCTCGCAACTCGCCTCAGCGCCGCTCCTCGCGGCGCAGGAAATCGGCATCGGCGGCACCTCCTTTGGACGGGCTTATGATTTCTCCCAGCGCTTTGGGGATCAAGGCATTCTGGGCTCCATCGAGCTGCGTCGCCGCTATGACGATCTGATCCCCGGGCTGGATTGGGTGCAGGCCTATGGCTTTGCCGATGGCGGCTATGTGACAAATAAGGCGGGCGGCTTTGGCAGCGGCTCGCTTTATTCGGTTGGCTCCGGCCTGCGCTTTGGCAAGGGCAAGGCAGAACTTGGCATTGAGGCCGCCTATCCGCTGAATGCGGACCCAACCCACGGCGAGACCAAAGACCCGCGCATCAACCTGTCGGTCAGTCTTGGTCTGTGACCGTCATTCTCTTCGACTGGCACCTTTATCAATTGACCTCATGCCCCTGTCCGGCCGATGGAACCTGCCAATAGAAAACAGGTCAGGCAGGGGTCGTTGCATGGAATATGATGATGTGGTG
>CAJBSR010000232.1 GCA_903958285.1 uncultured Sphingomonadales bacterium | reverse complement strand
TGGCTTTGCCGTTGGCATCCACGGGATTGACCCACACATCGCACGCTTCAAAGCGGCGCACGATGACTATCAGGATATCCTCCTGAAGGCGCTGGCAGACCGTTTTGCCGAAGCCTTTGCGGAACGCCTGCACCAGCATGTTCGCACGACCCTTTGGGCCTATGCGCCGGGTGAGCAGCTGACGAATGAAGCGCTGATCAAGGAAGAATATCGAGGGATCCGCCCGGCACCCGGCTATCCGGCCTGCCCGGACCATAGCCTCAAGCCGATGCTGTTCGATCTGTTGAACGCCGGCGACACGGCAGGGCTGATCCTCACCGAAAGCTTCGCCATGCTGCCAACGGCGGCCGTGTCCGGCTTCTATTTCGGCCATCCGCAAAGCGAGTATTTCGGCGTTGCGCGCGTTGGTCAGGATCAGTTGACCGATTATGCGGCGCGACGTGAGGTGGACATGGAAACCGCAACGCGCTGGCTGCGGCCTAATCTCGATTGACGGAGAGAGAAAAGCCCGCCCGGCGAACCGGACGGGCCATTTCTTTAACGCAGCCGCTTAGCGCCCGCTCTTCTTCGGCGGGGGCGGCACGGTGATCTTGACGGTCTCACCCGTGCTCCCCGGGAAACCGGTGAACATCGCTTCAATGAGATTGGGCACCAGATAGGTCAGGTTGTCATTGAGGGACTGTGCCTGCGCCTTACCCTCAAAGACCCGCTCACCGCCTGTGCGTTCGATCTTCATGTCGAGCTCGCTTGTATAGACGGTGTAGCTTTCCACCCCGTCAAACCCGCCGGGGCCGAAGAGGAACGGATCATAAAATCCCGGATAAAAGCCACTAAAGCGGCCGCGATAGGGGTGGCCCCAATAGCCGAAACCGCCACACCAGGGATCATAATAGCCGAAGCAGCGTCCGAAACCGCCGCCCGGACTGCTGCGCACCTTCTCACGGCCCTTGTCCACATCATAGCTGACGCTGACGACAAGGTTAGGAGCTTCCCCCGCCGCCACCGGACGATAGCCGACCTGCGATAGCTTGGCAGAAATGAGCTGCGCATAATTGGCGAACTCTAGCCCGCCATCCAGCTTTGGGTCTGCTGCCTTGATGGCAAACGTCTGGCCTTGTGCGGCCGGCATCTGCTGAAAGCGGCTGACTTTGGCATCAAAATTCTGGGCGCAACCGCCGACGGCGAGAAGCGCCAGCGGTGCGGTGGCACGAACGATAGACCCAATACGCGACATAGACTTATCCCGTTTTTACGACTCAGCCGTGGCACGGCCCTACTGTGAACGTAGGTTCGACCAGCCGCTCTGAACAGAGGTTGAATAGAGACTATTTTTGCAGGCCGAGCGCGGCATAGGTTTGCGCAAGTGTCGGCGCTGCCAGCTGGGACGCGCGCTCTGCCCCGCGGATCAAAATGCTGTCCAGCGTTGCTGTGTCCTGCCGCAAGGCGTTGAACCGCTCCGTAATCGGTCTGAGCGTCTCGATCAGCAGTTCGCCAAGCGCCGGTTTAAAGGCGCCAAAGCCCTGTCCGCCAAAGCGGGCAAGGATGGCGTCGACGCTCTCATCGGCGAGTGCTGCGTAGATGCCGACCAAATTCTGCGCTTCGGGCCTGCCTTCGAGGCCAACCTTATCACCGGGCAGAGGCTCGGGGTCGGTCTTGGCCTTCTTCACCTTCTGCATGATGGTGTCGGCATCGTCGGTCAGGTTGATGCGGCTCAAGTCGCTCGGGTCTGACTTGGACATTTTGGCAGAGCCGTCGCGCAGGCTCATGATCCGGGCGGCAGCGGGCGGGATGATCGGCTCGGGCAGGGTGAAGACTTCTGCCTCAAAATCGGTGTTGAACTTCTGCGCGATGTCGCGGGCGAGCTCCAGATGCTGCTTCTGGTCTTCGCCCACGGGCACGTGCGTTGCCTGATAGAGCAGCACGTCTGCCGCCTGCAGGACGGGATAGGCAAAGAGGCCAACACTCACGCCTTCGCGGTTCTTGCCGGCTTTGTCCTTGAACTGCGTCA
>CAJBSR010000231.1 GCA_903958285.1 uncultured Sphingomonadales bacterium | reverse complement strand
GGATGCAAGCGATTTTGGTCCAGCAGGTATCATACGACTTCTCGGGGCAAGTGGCGATTGTCACGGGCGGCACAAGGGGGTTGGGCCGCCAGATCGCTGCGCGGCTCGCAGCGGCAGGCTGTTTGGTCGCGGTATGTGGCCGGAATGCGCCAGATGATTTGCCGGAGGGCGTCGTATTCTATCAGGCAGACATCCGTGATGCAGATCAGGCAAAGACCTTCGTTGATGATGTTGCTGCACGCTTTGGTCGGCTCGATATCCTGGTGAACAATGCGGGTGGTTCGCCACATTCCGCAATCGAAAGCGCCAGCCCTCGATTTATCGACGCTGTTTTGAAGCTCAATCTTGTTGGGCCGCTTTATATGGCGCAGGCTGTGTATCCGCACATGAAGGCCCAAAAAGGCGGCAGTATTGTGAATATTGCCAGCGTCTCTGGTGTGCGCCCGTCCCCGGGCACGACTGTATATGGTGCTGCCAAGGCCGGGCTCCTCAATCTGACGCAGAGCCTTGCGCAAGAGTGGGGAGCGGATGGCGTGCGTGTGAACGCAATCATCGCAGGCCTCATGACCACAGAGAACGCCGAAGAGACGTACGGCGATGCCGAGGCCCAGGCCGCAGTGGGGCGCTCCATGCCGCTCGGGCGGATGGGCGAGGGGGATGATCTGGCCGGGGCCGTCATGTGGCTCAGTTCAAGCGACGCGGCTTGGGTGAGCGGCGCGCGGTTGCAGGTCGATGGTGGCGGTGAGCGCCCATATTTTCTTGATTTGGTAAAGGGAGGCTAAGGCCGATGGGCGTAAAGGCGCTTGGCTATGTCGTTATTGAGACGGCACAACCTGAAAAATGGGATGAGTTTCTGACGCAGGTCGCTGGTGTCATGCGGGCGGATGACGCTGCTGACGGCGCTGCGCAGTATCGGATTGACGCGCGGCCCTTCCGGTTTCGCCTTGAGCCGTCCGCGCGTGAGTGGTTTGCGGCGGCAGGCTATGAAGTTGCTGATTTGGCGACGCTCAATGCTCTGGCCTCGGCCATCACTGCGGCTGGTCGTCCTGTTGAGCAGATGTCGACGGATATGGCTGCGCTGCGCGGTGTTGAGCAAGGCTTCCGCACAAGCGACCCTGCCGGCAATGGCCTTGAATTCTATTGCGGAGACAGCGTCACCGACGCGCCGTTCGTTTCTCCGCAAGGTGTTTCCCACTTCATAACCGGTGAGATGGGCATGGGGCATGCCGTTTTCTCTGCGCCGGATTTTGACGCGACCGTTGCCTTTTACTGCGACGTCATTGGTTTCCGTCCTTCAGACATGCCGCGCTTCAACCTCTTTGGTCCGGATGGGCCATCGATGGGCTTTGCCTTCCTCCATGCCGACAATGGTCGCCATCACAGCATCGCCTTCGGGGAAGGGCCGGTTCCGCCATCGGGTGCCGTGCACATCATGCTTGAATATCCAGACCTCATCGAGGTCGGGAAAGCGCATGACCGCATGAAGCAGCTTGGCTATCCGGAATCGGCGACGCTCGGACGCCACTATAATGACGAGACGACCGGCTTCTATGTCCAGACACCCGGCGGGTTCGACATGGAAATCGGGTATGACAGCCTTGTGATTGATCCTGACGCTTGGGTCACAACGCGTCATGAAGGCATCAGCATCTGGGGGCACGAATGGGCCTGGCAGAAGGCCATGAAGGAAGCGCAATCCTAATGCTCGACAAACGTATGACGGCGGCGGACATCGTCGGCCAACTGTCTGATGGGATGACCATTGGGATTGGCGGCTGGGGCCCGAGGCGTAAGCCGATGGCGCTGGTGCGCGAACTTCTCCGGTCTAACCTGAAGGACCTCACCATCGTCGCTTATGGTGGCGCTGATGTCGGGATGCTGTGCGCAGCGGGCAAGGTGAAGAAGGTTGTCTTCGCCTTTGTATCGCTGGACGCCATTCCGCTTGAGCCTTGGTTCCGCAAGGCGCGCGAGGCTGGGCAGCTTGAGGTTCTGGAAGTCGATGAAGGCATGTTCCAATGGGGCCTGAAGGCTGCGGCTTTTGGCCTGCCATTCCTTCCGACACGCGTTGGCCTCGGCACAGATCTTGCCGCTCTTGGTGGCCTGAAAACCGTCACATCGCCTTATGCCGATGGGGAAACGCTCATCGCCATGCCTGCGCTGAAGCTGGATGCGGCGCTGATCCATGTCAACCGGTCCGACTGGCGCGGTAACGTGCAGGTCTTTGGTCCGGACGTCTATTATGATGAGTGGTTCGCCAAGGCCGCTGCCAAAACCTATGTGAGCTGCGAAGAACTGGTCGACCGCATGGAAGACCACTATCCGGACGATGCGCAGTTCAACCTGTTCGAACGCTGCTTCGTAACGGGTGTCGTTGAACTTTCGGGTGGCGCGCACCCCAGTTCGATGCCCCCCCATTATGGTTGGGATATGAAGGCCTTCAAAGCCTATTCGGACGCGGCGAAGGATCCGGGCGACTGGTCTGCCGTTGCCGACCGCTTCGTCGGCGCGAGCGAAGCTGACTATTTGAATTCCATTGGCGGAAAGGAGGCGGTTGCGGCTCTCCCGCTGCCGATTTTCTGATGACTGACGTTACTCTCGCAGAACTTTGCATTTACGCAGCCTCCGAAGCTTTCCGCGGCAATGGTGAAATCGTCGCAACTGGTGTTGGCCCAGTGCCGCGCCTTGGGGCCGGCCTTGCCAAGCTGACGCACACGCCGGAACTGATGATGACCGATGGCGAATGCTATCTGGTTGAACAGCCGGTGCCACTGGGTCCGCGCAACTATGATGATCGCAAGAAGGCAGGCTACCTGCCATTCTCGCGCTTCTTCGATAGTGCCGTGTGGACCGGGCGTCGCCATGCGATGGTGACACCGACGCAGATTGACCGCTTTGGGCAGATCAACCTCTCCCAGCTTGGCGGGACACACAAACAGCCCAAGACGCAGATGCTCGGCGTGCGCGGTTTTCCTGGCAACACCATCTACCATCCGAACAGCTTCTTCTTCCCGTCGCACACAACGCGCGTCTTCGTTGAAGGTGAAGTCGATATGGTCTCGGGCGTCGGCTACAACCCTGCCAAGCGCATTGCTGGCGGCAATTACAGCGGCGTCGCGCTGAAAAAGATCATCACCAACTTGTGTGTGATGGACTTTGGCGGGACGGACAACGCTGTCCGCGTCGTCTCGCTGCATCCCGGCGTGACGTTTCAGGATGTCCAGGCCGCAACCGGCTTCCCGCTGGAGAAGGGTGATCTTGTCGAAACCCCATTGCCGGATGCCGACGCACTCGCGATCATCGCGCAGCTTGACCCCCACAATATCCGGGCAAGCGTGATCAAAGACAATCCGCCCGCCCAACGGGTGAGCTGAGGAAAGGCTGCACATGAGCGATCTGGTTACACCCAAGAACGTCGACATCAATTATGAGACAGAGACGCCGATCCTTTATGAAGTGATCGACAACGTCGCCTGGATCACGATGGATCGGCCCGCCTTCAACAACGCCCAGAACGGTCAGATGACCTATGCGCTGGACGATGCCTTCAACCGGGCCGTGAAGGATGATGCCGTGCGCTGCATCGTGCTCGCCGGCAATGGCAAGCATTTCTCGGCCGGGCATGACATCGGCACACCGGGCCGGGATCTTCATCACGAATTTGACAAGCGCCTGATGTTGGCGCCGCACACGAACAAGCCTGCAGCTGAGTTGCTCTACACGCGGGAGCAGGAACAGTATTTGGGCATGTGCCGCCGCTGGCGCGATATCCCGAAGCCGACCATCGCGATGGTGCAGGGGGGCTGCATCGCAGGCGGCCTGATGCTCGCCTGGGTGTGTGACCTGATCGTAGCTTCGGAAGACGCCTTCTTTCAGGATCCGGTCAATCCGCTGATGGGCATTCCCGGCGTCGAATACTTCGCCCATGGCTTTGAACTTCCGACGCGCGTCGCCAAGGAGTTTCTGCTTCTGGGTGAGCGGATGAGTGCGGAACGCGCTTATTCCTTTGGCATGGTCAACAAGGTCGTCCCGCGCGAAGATTTGCGGGAGGCGACAGCCGCTTGGGCCAACAAGCTGGCCAAGCAGGGCCGCCTCGGGAACTGGTTGACCAAGCAGTCGATCAACCATGTCGAGGAATTGCGCGGCAAGCGATCTGCCATGGACACCGTGTTTCACATGCACCATTTCGCCCATGCCCAGAATGATCTCGTGACAGGGGACTCCATCGGTGGCGTCAGCGGCAAGTCGGCTGCATCGGCAAACAAGTCGGAGGCCAAATAGGCCTGATGTCAGATGTTCTTACCACGGCGTTGACGAAGCGGCTGGGCTGCCGCCTGCCGGTGATCCAGACCGCAATGGGTTGGGTCGCCAAGCCTGAGCTTGTGGCAGCCTCAAGCAATGCCGGTGCGTTCGGTTTTCTTGCTTGTGCGGTGATGACACCAAAGGAAGCGGGCGAAGAAATTGCCCGCCTGCGTGATCTGACGACACATAATTTCGGCATCAATTTCCATAGCTTCCAGCCCGGAGCTGCGGAGATTGTAGAACTGATTTTGAAGCACAGCGACCGGGTGAGCGCGGTCAGCTTCGGCCGTGGGCCAGATGCCAAGATGATTGGCCGGTTCCGCGACGCAGGTATCCTCTGCATCCCGACGGTTGGCGCTGTGAAGCACGCGGAAAAGATGGTGCAGCTTGGTTGCGAGATGGTGACCATTCAGGGTGGCGAGGGCGGCGGACATACCGGCGCCGTGCCTACGACGGTGCTCCTGCCGCAGGTTCTGGATGCTGTTGATGTGCCGGTTGTCGCAGCCGGTGGATATGGGGACGGCCGTGGCCTTGCGTCGGCACTAGCTTATGGTGCGGCGGGCATTGCCATGGGCACGCGTTTCCTGATGACCGCAGAAAGCCCGGTTCCGACCGCGCCAAAGGCCGCCTATGTGAAGGCCGGGACAGGCGATATCGCCGTTTCGACCAAAGTTGATGGCATTCCGCAGCGCATGATCCTCAACCCCTTGCTCAAGCGGATCGAAGGTTCTGGCAAGATCGCGATGTGGGCGCGCGCCATGGAAGCCGGGCTAGAGATGAAGCGCCAATCGGGCATGAGTTGGGGGCAAGTGCTCTCAACCGCACGCAGCATGACATCGCATGGTGAAATGCCGCTTGCCCAAGCCATGATGGCCGCCGCCGCGCCGATGATGATCCAGCGCGCCGTTGTGTCAGGCGATGCCGAACACGGCTTGATGGCCACAGGCGTTGTCGCAGGTCGCTTGAAGGACTTACCGAGCTGTGCAGACCTTATGATTTCTATCGAAACAGAAGCACGCGCGCGGATCGCCGCGCTGACCGCAGGGAACTGAACGCCATGCCCATCACCACTGAAATCCGTGACCGCATTGCGGAGATCGTCTTTGATGTTCCTCCTGTAAACGCGTTTGATAGCGAGACGTGGATGAGCCTTCCCGCCATCATCACGGCCGCTGCCAGCAATCCGGAGGTCAACTGCGTCCTCATTCGGGCAGCCGAAACATCACGCGGCTTCTGCGGTGGCGTGGATATCAAAGAGATGCAGGCGCATCCGGAGCGGATCACGATCCTCAATCGCGGCAATTACCTCACATTCAAGGCGATCCGTGATGCGGAAGTGCCGGTCGTGGTGGCGGCGCACAAATTTGTGATCGGTGGCGGTATTGGCATTTGCGGGGCCAGCGACACAATCATTGCGGCGGACGATGCCTTCTTTTCCCTCCCAGAAGTCGATCGCGGCGCAATGGGCGGGGCGAGCCATTTGTCGCGCATGTTGCCGCTGCACAAGGTCCGCGCGGCGTTCTTCACTGGCGGCAACATCCCGGCAGAAGAGGCCTATCGCCTGGGTGCGGTTGAAAAGGTCGTCCCTCGGGAAAAGCTGATCGAGGAAGCACGGGCCTTTTGTGCTGTGATTGCGTCCAAGAGCCGCAAGGCGCTGGTGATTGCCAAGGAAGCGCTCAACGGCCTCGAGCCGCGCGATGTGGATCGCGGGTATCGCTGGGAACAGGGCTTCACGCTCGAAATGTACATGCATGAGGACTCGCAAAAGTCCCGCGATGCCTTTGTTGAGACGGGTAAGGCCGCCAAGTTCTGATGCATTTGGAATACACCCCAGAACAACACGCCTTCCGCGCCGAAGTCCGCGCATGGATGGAGGCGCATGTGCCGAAGGAACCGCTCGTCACGCTGGAATGCCGCGAAGGCTATGACCAGCATGTCGAGTGGGAACGGACACTCGCCAGCGGCAACTGGGGCATGGTCACCTGGCCCGAAGCCTATGGCGGGCGCGGGCTGGATCTGATCGAGTGGCTGATCTTTGAAGAAGAGTATTTCCGCGCCGGTGGCCCCAATCGCGCGAACCAGAACGGCATCTTCCTGCTCGGCCCGACGATCATGGAATTCGGCACCGAAGAGCAAAAGAAGCGCTTCCTGACGCCCATGGCGAAGGGCGAAGTTATCTGGGCGCAGGCATGGTCTGAACCGGGGGCCGGTTCGGACATGGCGGCCATTTCGTCCAAGGCGGTGCGCGACGGTGACCACTATGTCATCACCGGGCAAAAGACCTGGTCCAGCCGTGCCGCTTTTGCGGATTGGGGCTTTGGCATGTTCAGGACAGACCCCGATAGCAAACGCCACAAGGGCCTGACCTTCATCCTGTTCGATATCAATTCGCCGGGCATTACGCGGCGGCCAATCCGGCAGCTGCATGGCGATACAGGCTTTGCCGAACTCTTCTTTGATGAGGTCCGCGTGCCGGTCGAGAACTGTCTAGCCGGCGAAGGCGAAGGCTGGAACGTTGCCATGGCGACGGCGGGCTTTGAGCGTGGCCTGATGCTGCGCTCTCCCGGGCGCTTTCAGGCGACGGCAAAGCGGCTGGTCGATCTCTATCGTAAGCATGAGGCAGAAGCCGCACCCGCGGCGCGTGAAGCAGTGCTGCAGGCATGGATGTCGGCACAGGCTTATGCCTACAATACCTATGCGGTCGCGGCGAAAATCATGGCTGGCGGCAAGATCGGCGCGGAGGCCAGCCTCAATAAGATTTTCTGGTCTGAACTCGACCGGTCGATGCACCGCACGGCGATGCAGCTTTTGGGCGCACACGCGGAACTCAAGCGCTTCGACGACGGTGCGGTGAACCAGTGGCTGGAAGGGTATATCTTCTCGCTGTCAGGCCCGATCTATGCCGGATCGAACGAGGTCCAGCGCAACATCACGGCCGAACGTATGCTCGGGTTGCCGCGCGTGGGAGCAGGCTGATGGATATGTTGTTGACTGAAGACCAGTTGGCGCTGGCGGAAACAGTACGCGACTATCTGGCCGGGACGCATGGACCAGAAGTGCTGCGCCGTCTGGATGCTGAAGGAAATCGTGATCCCGCCATCTGGCAGGGGCTCGTCGATATGGGGCTGACCGGCCTGCTTGTGCCTGAGGCGCAGGGCGGACTTGGCATGGGTCTTGTCGATGCAGCGCTGATCGCGGCGGAATGCGGGCGCGCCTGCTTGGCGGAACCGTTGGTCGACACCGCCTTTGTCGGTGTCCCGTGGTTGCTGGCGCAGGGCAAGCTGGATCAATTGCCCGATGTTGCGGCGGGGCGCGTCACGCTGCCGCTGGCACATGCGATCAATCCGTGGGTCGCGGATGGCGAGGGGGTAGCGCTCAAGAGCGTTGATCCGATGCGCAATCTTTCCGCTTCGGCAAATGACAATGCAGACCCGCATCTCCTCAATCTCGGCGCATTGATGTCCGCAGCGCAACTCGTCGGTCTCGCCGATGCGATGCTGCATCTTGCCGTTGAATATGCAAAAATCCGGACGCAGTTCGGTCAACCGATTGGCGCATTTCAGGCGATCAAGCATCAGCTTGCGACCTGTGCGGTCGCGATTGAGTTTGCCAAGCCTGTTGTTTGGCAGGCCGCGCAGGCATTGCAGGACCGCCGGGCGTCGGCTGCGGTCCATGTCAGCCACGCCAAGGTCGCCGCGACCGATGCGGCAATGCTGACAGCTGAAACCGCAATCCAGGTCCATGGGGCCATGGGCTACACCTACGAAGTTGACCTCCATTTCTGGATGAAGCGCAGCTGGGCGCTTTCCGGCGCTTGGGGAACGCGTGCCTTCCATCTGAAACGTGTCGATGCAGCTGTGCTGGGCGGCACGCTCGCAATCGGCCCCGAACACACTTTCGCCTGAGGACTGACATGGCTGAAGCCTATATTATCGACGCTGTGCGCACCCCCATCGGTCGCAAGAAGGGCAGCCTTGCAGGCCTTCATCCGGCTGATCTTGGCGCGCACCCCATCAAGGCGCTGGTCGCGCGGACGGGCATCGATTCCAATGCCGTTGACGATGTGGTCTGGGGCTGCTGCGATACAATCGGGCCGCAAGCGGGGGATATTGGTCGCACGGTTTGGCTCGTGGCCGGTCTGCCGCAACATGTGCCCGGCACGACGATTGACCGGCAGTGCGGATCTTCCCAGCAGGCGCTGCATTTCGCCGCGCAAGGCGTGATGTCCGGCACGCAGGATCTCGTCGTTGCTGGCGGTAGCCAAGCGATGAACGCCATTCCGATTTCTGCGGCCATGTATGCGGGGGAGCCTTATGGCTTTTCCAACCCCTTCAACACCTCGCCCGGCTGGATCGCGCGCTATGGAGACGGGCTGCTCAATCAGATTAACTCGGCAGAAATGATCGCCAGTAAATGGGGCCTTTCTCGCGAAGAGATGGAAGCCTTTGCCGTCGCCTCGCACCAGCGCGCGCAGGCCGCGTGGGACAATGGCTGGTTCGATGCCGAAGTCGCGCCGATGGCTGAGCTTGAGCGGGATGAAACGATCCGCCCGCAGACGAATATGGAAGGTCTCGCCGGACTTCGCACCGTTCAGGAAGGCGGTATCATAACCGCTGGTATTTCAAGCCAAAATTGTGATGGCGCTGCAGCCATGCTTGTCGCGTCGGAGCGGGCGGTGAAGGAGCATGGTCTGAAGCCCCGTGCCCGTGTGCATCATATTTCCGTGCGTGCGGACGATCCGGTGTGGATGCTCACTGCCCCCATTCCGGCGACCGAACATGCGCTCAAAAAAGCGGGTATGACGGTCAACGATATCGATCTGTTTGAATGCAACGAAGCCTTCGCCTCTGTGCCCATGGCCTGGATGAAGGAACTCGGCATCCCGCATGAAAAGGTCAATATTCACGGCGGCGGCATTGCGCTTGGCCACCCGCTTGGGGCCACTGGCGCGCGCCTGATGACCACCTTGCTCAATGCGCTGGAACGCACCGGCGGTCGCTATGGTCTGCAGACGATGTGCGAAGGCGGCGGTCAGGCCAACGTCACGATTATCGAGAGGTTATAATGGGTATTTGCGACAACAGGACGGTCATCATCACCGGGGCCGCACGCGGGCTGGGGCGTGCTTATGCGCTCGCCTTTGCAGCGGAAGGTGCAAATGTCGTCGTCAATGATATCGGCACTTCGCTGGGCGGCGAAGGCCGCGATACGAGTGCTGCCGATGGCGTGGTTGAGGAAATCACGGCGGCGGGCGGAAACGCCATCGCCAACTACGAAGACATCACCGATTGGGATGGGGCCAAGCGCATTGTTGACGCGGCCGTGGCCGCCTTTGGCGATCTGCACGTCGTAGTGAACAATGCAGGCATCGTGCGTGACCGCATGTTTGTGTCGGCGACCATCGATGAATGGGATGCGACGATGCACGTCCATCTGCGCGGCCATTTCTGTGTCTCGCGCCATGCCGTCGACTATTGGCGCGCCCGTGGCAAGGAAGGCCATAAGGTCGATGCCCGCATCATCAACACCTCGTCGGGTGCGGGGCTTCAAGGCTCCATCGCGCAGGCCGCCTATTCGACAGCCAAGGGCGGCATTGCATCCCTGACGCTCGTGCAGGCAGCTGAACTCGGGCGCTATGGCATCACGGCCAATGCGCTCGCCCCGTCTGCCCGCACGCGGATGACGGAACAGGCCTTTGCCGACAAGATGGCGACCGAAGGGCAGGCGTTTGACGTCATGGACCCCGCCAATATCGCGCCGACCGTCGTCTGGCTCGGTAGCGCGGAAAGCGCGCATGTGACCGGCTGCGTCTTTGAACTCGAAGGCGGCAAGATCATGCTGGAAGACGGCTGGCGCGAAGGGCCGTTTGTCGACGCTGGCAAACAATGGGATCCGGCCGATGTCGGCAGTGCCGTCGACAAGCTGATTCAGGATCGCGTCCCGCCGCGCAAGGTCTGGGGGACCGCATAATGGAATTTGTATTCACCGATGAACAGCAAATGATCGGCGAGACGGCCAAGGCTTTCTTCGTCGAAAATGCGACCAGCGAACGAACCCGCAAGGCGATGGCCGGAAACGGTATCGATGCCGATCTGTGGACGGCCTTCTGCACCGAGCTTGGCCTGTCGGGCATCGCTATGCCCGAAGCGCATGGCGGGGCAGGCTTGGGTCAGGTCGAGTTCGCTATGGTGGCCGAACATGCCGGTGCGCAGGTTGCAGCTCTTCCGCTGTTGGGTCTTGCCATGGCCTCGCAGGCGCTTTCTGCCGGCGGCTCTGACGCGCAAAAGGCAAAGTGGCTCCCCGAACTGGCGGGCGGAAAAATTGCGGCCTGCGCGGGCACCGATAGCCTCACAGTCGATGGGAATAAGCTGACCGGGACATTTGAGTTTGTGGCCCATGGTGGCGCGGCTGATGTGTTTGTGCTCGGCAACGCGACGGGGGCGTGGATATTGGAACGCGGCGCTGCCGGTGTCACCATATCCAGCCACGTGTCGATGGACCAGACGCGGCCTTTTGCGACGGTGTCGCTCGACGCTGCCGTTGGGGATCCTCTGGCAGATGGCGTCAAGGCGATGCAGGCCGCGCGTGAAGCAGGTTGGATTTGCGTTGCTGCTGAGGCGTTGGGCGGCGCGCAGGAAACGCTCGATCGTACCGTGGCCTATGCCAAGGACCGCGTCCAGTTTGGCCGCGCGATTGGTTCATTCCAAGCTTATAAGCATCGCCTGGCCGACATGATGATCGAGATCGAACAGGCCCGCTCTGCCGTTTATTGGGCGGCATGTGCCGTCGATGAGCAAGCCGCCGATGTGGCGCTGGCGCTCCATGCGGCCAAGTCGTTCGCGGCAGACACGTTCTTCAAGTGTGCAGGGGACATGATCCAGCTCCATGGCGGAATTGGCTTCACCTGGGAGCATGATGCGCACCTGTTCTTCAAGCGGGCCCGCGCCATTCAGTCGATGCTGGGCCATGGCAATTGGCACCGCGAACAGGTCGCCACGATGATTTTGGGAGAAGCAGCATGAAGCTTGGGTTTTCCCCCGCCGATGAGGATTTTCGCCGCGAATGTGCCGACTGGTTGAATGGCCAGATGGCCGGCGAGTTCAAGGACATCAAAGGCATTTCGACGCTCACCGAAAAGGCAGAGCGGCGCAAGGAATGGGAGCAGCAACTCGCCGCCCATAAATGGAGCTGCATCGGCTGGCCCGAAGCTTGGGGCGGTCGCGATGCGACGCTTGCCCAACAGGTGATCTTTGCGGAAGAATATGCGCGCGCTGGCGTGCCCGGGCGCGTCAATCACATTGGTGTTGAATTGGCTGGCCCGACCTTGCTGGCATTCGGCACAGAAGATCAGAAGAAGCGCTTTTTGCCGGGGATCGCCGCCGGCCAGACGATCTTCTGTCAGGGCTTTTCTGAGCCGGGCGCCGGGTCTGACCTTGCCAGCGTGCGCACCAAGGCGCGGCTGGAGGGCGATGAATGGGTCGTCAATGGCCAGAAGATCTG
>CAJBSR010000230.1 GCA_903958285.1 uncultured Sphingomonadales bacterium | reverse complement strand
CTAAACAGATGCGCGGCTGAACCTGGTTTCGGCGCGAAAATGATATACCAACGCTTCGTATACGAACCGGCAGCGGTTGCCCTGAGCAGGATTTTTCCTCCATCGAATATGTGTCGACCACTGGACCGGTCGGCAGGACCTCCGCTGCAGCTTCATCCCAGTGTGGCGGGGGTCCATAGTGAGTCATGTGGGGTAACAATATGGTGTCGATAGTCTCGACGGTTGCCTATCTCGGGCTCGAAGCACGCAGTGTCGAGGTACAATGTCAGGTCGCCCCCGGCGTGGTGAGTTTCGCGGTCGTGGGACTGCCGGACAAGGCCGTGGCCGAAAGCCGCGAGCGTGTGCGCGCCGCGATTTCGGCACTTGGACTTGCGCTGCCCCCCCAAAAGGATCACGATCAACCTGTCGCCTGCGGACTTGCCCAAGGAAGGGTCGCATTATGACTTGCCCATCGCATTGGCCTTATTGGGTGCGATGGGGTTGGTCGATGCAGAGACGCTGGCCCAATATGTCGTGGTGGGGGAGCTTGGGCTGGATGGCCGCGTTGCGGGGTCACCCGGAGTGCTGTTGGCGGCGCTACACGCATCGTCGCGCGGCATGGGGCTGATATGTCCGGCGGTGCAGGGGTCCGAAGCCGCGTGGGCAGGCGAGATTGAAGTTATCGCTGCACCGGATTTGCTTGCGCTGCTGAATCATTTGAAGGGACAATCGCTGCTGCGGAGCCCCGAACCCGGCACCGCCGAACCGCGCAAAGGCGGCCCCGACATGAAAATGGTGAAGGGGCAGGAAACCGCCAAGCGCGCGCTTGAGATCGCGGCTGCGGGGGGGGCATAATCTGTGCATGGTGGGGCCGCCGGGTGCGGGCAAGTCGCTTTTGGCGTCGTGCATGCCCGGTATATTGCCCGAACTAACGCCCGCCGAAGCGCTCAAGTGTCGATGATTGCATCGGTGGCCGGGACGTTGGAAGGCGGGCGGTTGATGCGCACACGGCCGTTCCGCGCGCCGCACCACAGCGCCTCCATGCCGGCGTTGGTGGGTGGCGGCCTGCGCATTCGGCCGGGCGAAGTGAGTCTTGCGCATCTGGGCGTGCTGTTTTTGGATGAGTTGCCCGAATTTCAGCGCGCTGTGCTCGACAGTCTACGGCAACCGCTCGAAACCCGCGAAGTCAGCATTGCGCGCGCCAACAGCCATGTGACATTCCCCGCCAATGTGCAGTTGGTTGCTGCCATGAACCCGTGCCGTTGCGGGCATTTGGGCGATGCCGCTTTGGCCTGTAGCCGCGCACCGCGTTGCGCCGCCGATTACCAGGCAAAGATATCGGGACCGTTGCTTGATCGCAGTGACTTGCATGTGGAGGTGCAGGCGGTGAGCGCGGCAGACCTCGTCTTGCGGCCGCCCAGTGAAGGATCGGCCGAGGTTACGTCACGCGTCGATGCCGCGCGCCAAGTGCAAAGCGCGCGTCTGGCGGGGACTGGCCTGCGCACCAATGCGGATTTGGACGGTGATGCGCTGACTGCCTTTGCCAGCCCTGATGCCGCGGGCCAGAAATTGCTGGCACAAGCGGCAGAGGCAATGCGGTTATCCGCGCGCGGTTATACGCGCATCTTGCGGGTCGCCCGAACGATTGCCGATCTTGCAGGGTCGAGCGATGTTGGTCGCATCCATATCGCCGAGGCCCTGAGTTATCGCAGGCAAGCGCCACGTAACTGAGGTCAGGCTATGCCGGGGGCAGCTATCTGCGGCGTACACAGCATTATTGCGCAATTTCTGCGCATGCTTCGGGACATCGAGAAAAAGGTGGTGCGGATGGCGGGACTCGAACCCGCACGCCCAAAAGGACAACAGATTTTAAGTCTGTAGCGTCTACCATTCCGCCACATCCGCAT
>CAJBSR010000229.1 GCA_903958285.1 uncultured Sphingomonadales bacterium | reverse complement strand
GTTCTTGCGAACATGTCGAATTTCTCCCTCGTTCCGGGCCCCGCTACCGCCAAGATGTGACGGCTGCGGGACAATTAAGCGCCCCGAACGGGCACATGTGCCGTGATCGGGACAGACGGTTGAAGAGAGAAAAGAAAAAGGGAGCCGGACCGCCCTATGGGGGTGGTCCCGTCTCCCTTCGTGCCTGATCAAGTCAGGCTATCGGGCCACCCAAGGGCGACCCGGATATGGATCGCCGTTTATTCGGCTGCCATCGCAAGCGCGTCAACCGACACATATTTGCGACCTTGGCGGCCTTCGTGGAAACGCACGCGACCACCCGAGGTGGCGAACAGCGTGTGATCACGGCCACAGCCGACATTCACGCCCGGATAGACGCGTGTGCCGCGCTGACGCACGATGATGTTGCCGGCGAGGACAGTTTCGCCACCAAACTTTTTGACGCCCAAACGACGGCCCGCTGAGTCGCGGCCGTTGCGTGAGGAACCACCTGCCTTTTTATGTGCCATGGTCCGTTACTCCTTATTCTGCCGCGGCGGCTTTTTTGGCCGCTGGCTTCTTGGCGGGCTTGGCTTCAGCGGCGGCCTCAACGGGTGCAGCTGCTGCCTTTTTCGGTGCGGCCTTTGCAGGCGCGCCGACAGCGAGAATCTTCAAAACCGTCAGGCTCTGGCGGTGGCCATTGCGACGACGATAATTGTGACGACGACGCTTCTTGAAGACGATGACCTTGTCACCGCGACCCTGTGTCAGGATTTCGGCAGAGACCGAAAGGCCTGTGGTCGGCTTCACTTCGCCAGCATCGCTTGCGAAAAGGACGTCATCCAGCGTCACTGTGTCGCCCGCTTCACCAGCGAGCTTCTCAACGACGATCTTGTCTCCGGCGGCGACGCGGTACTGCTTGCCGCCAGTGCGCACGATTGCGAACATGGCTATCTATCACTTCTTCTATAAGCTTCGATGCCGCGCAAAGGTCATCACCGGTAGGCAGTGCCTCGGCGCGGAAGCGGGTTCGCTAGAGAGGCGTCATGATTCTGTCAACCGCAAAGCACCATCTTTCAATGGAGCGGCCCAGCCGGGGTAACGTTTCGTTTACTGTAAATACGCCATAATGGAGTTTAATGTCACCATCTTTGATGCGGCCTGGCGGGTCGCAGGTGAGGATGTGGTTTTGGAGTTTGGTTGTGGCTCGTCATTTGGGGCAGATTCTGCGGATTTGGCTGGCACTGGCGCTTATCATTGTGCCGGTTTCGCCCGCTCATGCCGATCTGCGGGCGACGCCCATTTGGTGGGACCAGAACAGTGTCGGTGCCGCTCCTGACTGGCATTACCGTGTCGCAATCAACGTTCCGGCTGGGGCCACCGTCAATTCGACCGTCAAGGTTGATGTCGATTTTCAGGTCCTGCTCACCACAATGGGGGTGACGGGAACGTTTGATGTGAACAGCCCTCGCGTCGTCCGCTCCACCGGTGCCCTTGTCGTGACGCAGGAGTTCACCGATTCGGTTTTTGCGGATGCCACAGACGCGACGGGCAATGCGCGCGGCGAGGTGCGCTTCATCCTGCAGGATGCCGGCGCGACGACATATTTCCTTTATTTCGACATCACGCAGAACGGCGCCAAACCTGCCAACCCGCAAACCCCAATCAACGGCAACTTTGAAAGAGGCGGGGCGGGAACCGCGCTTCCCCCCGGCTGGTCGCTCGCCAACAAGGTTGAAGCGACGCTCGATTCTGAGATCCGCCCGAGCGAAAACCCGACCATCACATCGGACGGCACGAACCTGATCAACAGCCCCCGCACAACCGACGGAACACCGCGCACGGGCCAATTCTCTTACATCCTCGGCGCGCGCACCAACAATGAAGTGGGCACTGGCCAAAACCGGATTACGTTGGAAAGAACCTTCACTGTCCCGGCGACGACGCCCGGCAATTTCTCCCTGCGCTGGCGGCCTGAAGGGTGGGACAGCAACGTCAATGGCAGCAATAGCTGGGATTTCATCCGCATCCAGATTGTGGGCACGACCACGACCGAAATCGTCGGTCCGACGCTGGGCAATTATGCAACGATCCCTTTCAGCCCGAACTACGGCACAAACCAAGCTTCGGCGACGGAGTTTGGCTACCGCCATTATAACGGCTTCGACATGACGACCAATCAAGTCCACCAGCTGGGCATGACGGTGCCCTATGCGGCTGAACCCTGGTGGACCCGCACTGTTTCGCTCGCAGCCTATGCCGGCCAGACAGTCACTCTGCGCATCACGACCAGCCACACGGTCCTCTACAAGAGCTGGTTCCACATCGACGATGTGGAATGGTCGGTCGTCACTGCCACCTTGGGCACCCCACAGGCATTTGGCGTGAACATCACGGGACCTGCCACAGGCGGTGTCTATGCACCCGGGCAGATCTTGGCGACCACAGTGCAGGTGGATGCGACGCCGACGCATCCAACCGCGCCGATGATCGCGCGTCTCTTTGACAATACCAACACCTCCGTCGGCACGGACTTCCTGCTCTATAATGACGGCACGCACGGAGACGCCGTGGCGGGGGATGCGTTTTGGACCAATGACGGGCTCCTGCCCGCAGAGCCTGCCCCCACCATCCCCTTAAGTGCGCCGACCAGCGGTGGATGGACCCTGCGCGTCTATGGCCGCGATGGCTCCACAAGCACGATCGGGGCGCTTGCAGGCCTCATCCGCGGACCCGGTTCCGGCGCGGCCGCGGAAACGCAGGCCAACTTCTACAATGTCGATGAAATTGCCTTCAGCGTGCAGCGGGCTGCCATCGCGGTGGCCAAAACCAGTTCGATACTTAGCGATCCGGTGAATGGCACCATCAATCCCAAGATGATCCCCGGCGCCACGATCAGCTATTGCATCCTCGTCAGCAATGGGGGGCCGGCCACCGCAACGACTGTGATCGCAACGGACAGTCTGCCCGCGCAGTTGGGCTATGTGGCCGGCTCGATGCGGTCCGGTACAAGCTGCGCTGCTGCCGCCACTGTCGAGGATGACAATAACATTGGCGCGGATGAAAGCGACGCTGTCGGCGCGAGCTTCTCTGCTGGCACCATCATCATGCTGACGTCTTCACTCACAAGTGGAGCGGCCATGGCGCTGCTCTTCAACGCCCTCATCCAATAAGGCTAGGACGCGGTATCGCGGAGCGCTGCCGCTCTTGTGGAGCGACATCCTCGTTTGCATGAATTTCCGAGCCGACGGAAGAATCGCAAGCACCCGCTTGCACAGCGCACCTTGCTTCGCTAAACGCCGCCCTCGACTGGCTCCGGGTCCTTTGGGTTCCGGTTTCGCCTCTGCGGAGAGGTGGCTGAGTGGTCGAAAGCACCGCACTCGAAATGCGACGTACGGGCAACTGTACCGAGGGTTCGAATCCCTCCCTCTCCGCCATTTGCCAAATGAGGCTCAAATCCAAACTCTGATCGAAGCTTCATTTTCTTGAAATATGTCTTATTTCCAATGGTTTCAGCGGATTTTTTGTTGGTTTCAGTCGAAAGTCC
>CAJBSR010000228.1 GCA_903958285.1 uncultured Sphingomonadales bacterium | reverse complement strand
CATCAACGACGAACAACTCGATATTGATGAAAACTGCATCATGGTGCTTAAAGGGGCCGGACCCAAAGGCTATCCCGGTTTTGCCGAGGTCGGCAACATGCCTTTGCCTCCCAAAGTCTTGCGTAAGGGTATTACCGATATGATCCGCATTTCCGACGGGCGCATGAGCGGGACGGCTTACGGCACGGTCGTGTTGCATGTGTCTCCGGAAGCTGCAGTCGGCGGCCCTCTGGCACTGGTGCAAAACGGCGACATGATCGAACTTGATGTACCGGGACGGCGTTTGCATCTCGAGATTGACGAGGCCGAGATGGCAAGGCGTAAAGCCTTGTGGGTTGCCCCGCCGTTGCCGCTTCGCGGATGGCAAAAAATCTATGTCGACGGTGTACAACAGGCCCATCTTGGTGCCGACCTTGACGTTCTGGTGGGAGCCAGCGGGGCAGCTGTGCCTCGTGATTCACACTGACCCAACAACCCCGAGAAGGTATTGCCATGCAAGGTATCTGGCCCATTTCATACGCCTATTTCAACTCTGCGGGCGAGCTCGACCGGGAGTCCATGCGACTACAGGTC
Source organism: uncultured Sphingomonadales bacterium (assembly GCA_903958285.1). Taxonomy (GTDB): domain Bacteria; phylum Pseudomonadota; class Alphaproteobacteria; order Sphingomonadales; family Sphingomonadaceae; genus Aquisediminimonas. Next base: position 1,320 of record CAJBSR010000228.1, on the reverse strand, counting down.
CAGATTGCATTGCGAACAGGCGCACCGGGGATTGCGGTTCTTGGCTTGGCAACGGAGGTCAACAAACTCTCTGTCGAGGAAAAGCATCTTGTTATCCATTGGGCGGCGCAGGATCTGGCAGGAACGGCCCATTTGGCAGTGACACTCAGTGGTCTCACGGTGGCGGAGCAGTTGGATCTCGCCCGGGTGGCTATCGAGGCTCATGCGAGCTACCTCATCCTTCAGCCGCCGTCGCGTCCCGCAAACACCATCGCCGAGCCGGAACTCGAAGCCTTTTTCATGGAGGTACTCGATGGATTGAGAGTGCTGGACCCGTCGATTCCGGTTGGGATCCAGAATGCTCCCGAGTTTCTCGGTGTCGGCTTGAAAGCGGATGCCTTGGCAAGGCTGCGGGCACGTTGTCCCAATCTGCTGTTTATGAAAGGCGAGGCGCCTGTTGTGATTATCGAGCGGACGGTCCATCAGGTCGGCCGTGATTTTCCCGTGCTCAATGGCCGCGGCGGTATGGAGTTGCTGGATAATCTGCGAGCAGGTTGCGCCGGGATGATCGTTGCACCCGATTGTGCTCTGGAGCATCAGCATATAGCCAAGCTGTATTCAGAAGGTGCTATTGAAGAGGCCGAAGCCCACTATGCACGAATTCTGCCCACCGTGGTCTTTGTAATGCAGTCCCTTGATACTCTGGTGGTCTATGGCAAACGGATTGCCGCATGGCGCTCCGGCATCGATGTGCTTCACGACCGCCGCTGTGCACTCCAACCGACGCCGTTTGGCATCAAGACAGCGAAGCGGTTTGCCGAACAGTTGGGTCCTTTGCCGGGCTGTCTCATGTACCCATCCCCGTGACCGCAACCTAGCCCCTTGTTTTAATGGCGCGGATTGACAGTTGGAGACCCGGTTGTCGAGGCATATCTCGCATTGCTCCGGTAATTGACCCAAACGGGCCTTTGGCACGCCTCCGGCCGGTGGGGATTACGGTTGTGTCCTGTTTTCAGGTTCCCTTTCTCATACAATCAAAAATTCAATATTCATTCAATTGGCAGGATTTATCTGGCCGGCATAAGATGGATTGAGCCTGAACCAGCCGGCAATTGCTCTACGCTCCCTTAAAGCAGAGCGGGCTTCGTGTGGTATTTCCTCTGATAGCATCAACACCACAGTTCCAGCGGACGGCAAGACTTCTATCATTGGATTTATAGAATTTTCGTTTTTCCAGATAGCGAGCGTTCCGCCATCTTCAGGGATCCAGTTTTGATTTAGATAGGCCACCAATGAAACGATGCGGTTGCGATTTCCCTTCAATGCGTCGATGTGGCGTTT
>CAJBSR010000227.1 GCA_903958285.1 uncultured Sphingomonadales bacterium | reverse complement strand
GGCAAGCGCGCTGTCTCTCACTGGCGGGTTTTGATCGTACGGGATGGCCGGGCCTTGGTCGAATTCTCCCCCGAAACCGGTCGCACCCACCAATTGCGGGTCCATGCCGCCAGCGGCATTGGCATCCCGATTGCGGGCGACCCCGTTTACGGCACCGGCAATGGCCGCGCGCCCATGCTGCTCCATGCCCGCAAGCTCCGGCTGGAACGCGACGGCAAAAAAACCATTGAAGGCACAGCTCCATTGCCCCCCTCCTTCCTCTATGTCGGCTTTACTGAGGCCGATGCAGAGCCAACCGATGGCTGACCATCCTGCGCTTCCGGAAGACGCGCTGGAGGAACGTTTCCTTGCCGCGACCGGGCCGGGTGGGCAGAATGTCAACAAAGTGGCCACCGCGGTTCAGCTTCGGCTGGATGTCTATGCGCTCCGCCTGTCCCCGCCGGTCTATGCCCGGCTGAAAGTGCTGGCGGGCAGCCGTTGGACCAGCGAAGGCGAAATCCTCATCACCGCGCGCCAATATCGGACGCAAGACGCAAACCGGCAGGATGCGCGTGAACGGCTGGCCGAGCTCGTCTGGAAAGCGCATCAGGCGCCGCGCAGGCGCGTCAAAACCAAACCCACCCGCGCTGCCAAGGAACGCCGCCTGACCGGCAAGGCCATCCGCAGCGATGTCAAAAAAGGGCGCGGCAGGATAAAGGACGACTGATGTACACATTCGATATCGCCCAAGGCACCAAGGCCGACCTGTATCGTGATCTGATGGCAGCGGTCGATGCGATCACGTCCGATGAGCCGGACGCTGTCGCCAACATGGCCAATGTGGCCGCCCTCATCTGGGAACATGTGCCCGGCCTCAACTGGTCCGGGTTCTACCGGATGGTCGACAGCGAACTGGTGCTTGGCCCCTTTCAGGGCAAAGCCGCCTGCATCCGCATTGCCATCGGCAAAGGTGTTTGTGGCGCTGCCGCCGCAATGCTGGAGACGCAACGCATCGAAGACGTCCATGCCTTTCCCGGTCACATTGCCTGCGACGCGGCCTCTCAATCAGAACTCGTTGTGCCGATCGTCCACAATGACAAGCTGCTCGCGGTTCTCGATCTGGACAGTCCCCACCTCGCCCGCTTCGATGCCGAAGATCAAACCGGGATGGAGGCAATTTGTGCGCTGATCGCGCCGCGCATCGCCCTTTAAAGTCCTGAATCGGGACAAATCCCTCAGAATCCGTTCGTGGCAATATGGTTGCAATACTGTTAAATATGGCTCGATTTGATAGGGTCCGGCACGGGTAATCACATCGTGCAAGACCGAGTACACGGGGAGCCGTTAACGATGCGACGCTTTTTAATTCCAGCACTTGCGCTGGCCACTGCCCTCACCTCCACCTCCGCAATGGCGGGCGAATCAATGGGCAAAGGGGGCTTCTACCGGCACACGCCGGGCCGACCGATGATCTCGCGCATGAACGTGCAGCCGACCATGGGCCACAACTTCGGGCAGAAGTATCAGGGCCGCTGGGTTGGTGGATGGCAGGCGCCGGGTGGCTGGTCCGCCTATCGTCGTCCCTATCGTGGTTATGTGCTGCCCAGCTATTGGATCAGCCCGAGCTTTTATGTCGGCAATTGGTCAACTTACGGCTTTGCGGCGCCATCAGCTGGCTACGGCTGGTCGCGTTATTATGACGATGCCGTGATGACCGACCGCTATGGCCGCGTGGTCGATTACGTTCCCAACTATAACTGGGATCGCAACGCCACACGCAGCCGCTCTTACGAAGATGCCAGTTACGATTATGGCGCCTATCCCGACGGCTATGGCGCCTATGAGGCCCCACGTCGGCGCAACAAGGCGCTTGCGGGCATCGGAACTGCGGCTCTTGGCGCTGTTGTCGGCGGCACAGCCGGGGCTATTCTCGGATCGGCGGTTGCCGGTCGTGGAGACCGTGGTGCCGGCGCGCTGATCGGCGGCGGCCTTGGTGCATTGGCGAGTGTGGCGGTCACAGAAGCGTCCAGAAATCGTCGGCCTGCGCGGGAACGCGTGTACCGGGATACGCGTCCATCCCGCAACATCGACTATGGTTATGACTATGACGTGCCGAGCGACCGCGTGACATCCGACGGCCAATGGCGCGGACGCTGGGACGGGCGCTGGACCGACCAGAGCGGTCGCGTTTACGAAGGCACGTATAACGGCGAATATAATGATGGCGCCCATTGGGCAGATCAGAATGGCGGAACGCGCAGCCGCGTCTCTCCCGCTGTCGTACCGGCGCCGGTTGCCGCCGAAGACTATGTCACCGACGGTGGCGATATCACTGGCGGTGACTATGTCACCAGCGGCAATGAACGCGTGATCAATGTCGGCCCCGGCGTGACATCCATCACCATCCAGAGCCAGCCGGTCGTCACCACGACGACGACGACTGAATATGTGACCGAATATGTCCGGGCACCAGCACCGACGCGCGCACGTGTAACACCGAAGCGCACGCGCGTCGCTGTTCGGCCAGCGAAGAAGCCGACCTGCGTCTGCAGGGTCGTCTATCGCTGATAGGGTGGGGCACGACCGGCCGGGCTGTCACGCAGGTCAGCTCAGCCGGTCAAGTGCCTCGCGGCTCAGAGACCCAGGGATGACCATCAACGGAACGGGCAAATTTCCCGCTTCCGGTCCGGCAAAGTGCGCGACAAGTGGCCCCGGCACACCGTCTTTGGCGGCGCCCAGCACCAAGGCGGCGACATCGGGATTTTCCGAGATCGCCTCCATAATCATAGCCACCGGCTCACCATGCTTCACGACAATGCGCGGCAGGACGCCTTTTTCATCGCCCAGCAGGTCGAGCGCCCGATTGGCGACATCCTGTGCGCGTTCCTCCGCTTCGGCCTGAATGGTGGCCTGAACCGCCCCCCAAGCGACAAATTCTTCAGGTTCCGCAATCGTCAGGATTTCCACACCGCCACCGGTCTTCGCCGCACGGCGGGCCGCGAAACGCAGAGCGATTTCCGCCTCTTCCGTATCGTCCACCACAACCAGATATACCCGCATGGGGTCCCACCCCTCCCATTTGAAATCGAATGCGTGCAAGTTGCGCCATTCCTCGGGCTGGCGCAAGCCGCCCACTGACGCTAGGGATTGCGCGTCCTATCCGTAAAGACCTTGCCAGAGGTAGACCCATACATGCCAATCGAACTGAAAATGCCCGCCCTTTCCCCGACGATGGAGGAAGGCACCCTCGCCAAATGGTTGGTGAAGGAGGGTGACACAGTCTCCTCAGGCGACATCCTCGCCGAGATTGAAACCGACAAAGCGACGATGGAGTTCGAAGCCATTGACGAAGGCGTGGTGGGCAAGATTCTGGTGGCTGAAGGCACTGACGGCGTGAAGGTCGGGACCGTGATTGCGCTCATTCAGGGCGAAGACGAAGACGCGGCACCGGCTGCACCAAAGGCAGCGGCACCTGCCCCGGCAGCACAGCCCTTGGCCGCCCCAGCGCCTGTGGCGCAGAAGGACATTCCCTCAACAGACTCAGGACAAACGGATCAGATGAAAGGTGACCGCGTGCTTGCTTCCCCTCTCGCCAAACGGCTTGCCGAACAACTGGGTGTTGATATCAACAGCCTCACCGGAACCGGGCCAAATGGCCGCATCGTGAAGGCGGACGTCGAAGCCGCTGCATCGGGTGCTCCGGCATCTGCTGCACCTGCAGCCGCAGCGCCCGCAACACCCGCACCCTCTGCTCCCGCCGCCGCGCCAAAGCCTGCGCCCGCACCGGTTCAGCTCGGCGACATCGCAACCCCGCATGAGGTCATCAAGCTGTCCGGCATGCGCAAGACGATTGCGCGCCGCCTGACCGAGAGCAAGCAGCAGGTGCCGCACATTTACTTGACCGTCGATGTCCGTCTGGATGCGCTGCTCAAACTGCGCGCTGAACTCAATGCCAGCCTCGAAAGCCGCGGCATCAAGCTGTCGGTCAACGACATGCTGATCAAGGCGCTGGGCCTCGCGCTGGTGCAGGTGCCCAAGTGCAATGTCAGCTTCGCCGGGGACACGCTGATCGAATATCAGCGCGCCGATATTTCGGTGGCCGTCTCCGTCCCCAACGGTCTGATCACCCCGATCATCACCGGCGCGGACAGCAAAACCATCAGCGCAATCTCAACCGAGATGGCCAGCCTCGCCGCCCGCGCCAAGGACGGCAAATTGCAGCCGCACGAATATCAGGGCGGCACGGCCAGCCTCTCCAACATGGGCATGTACGGCATCAAGCAGTTCGACGCCGTCATCAACCCGCCCCAGGCCATGATCATGGCGATTGGCGCAGGCGAGAAGCGGCCCTTCGTCATCGACGATAGCTTGCAGATCGCCACCGTCATGTCGGCCACTGGCAGCTTTGACCACCGCGCCATTGACGGTGCGGACGGCGCCCAGCTGATGAAGGCCTTCCGCGAACTCTGCGAAAAGCCGCTGGGGCTGGTGGCTTGACCAGCGCGACGCTGCGAACACGGACCTACGCCCATGACGCCTGACATCCGTGTCACGATCATGCCGACAGACACCAACCCCTATGGCGGCGCGTTTGGCGGCTGGATCATCAGCCAGATGGCGCTCGGCGCGGCATCGCGCGCCTCGCGGCACAGCAAAGGCCGCGCCATTCTTGTGGCAGCAGACGAGATGCGCTTTCCGGCTGGCGCTGTGATGGGTGACGAACTGTCCGTCTTCACCACGATGGAAAAGACCGGCACAACGTCCATGACGATTTCCGCCCGCGCGGACCGGCGGGAACGGGACAGTGATTTCGTCGAAACAGTTGCCACAGGGCGCTTCACCTTTGTCGCTGTCGATGATGCCAACCGCCCTCGGCCCTGCACGCCTGACTAAAAAATAAGGACCTCCCCATGTCTGATTTTGACCTTATTGTACTCGGTTCCGGCCCCGGCGGCTATGTGGCCGCCATCCGCGCGGCGCAGTTGGGCCTGAAGACCGCGATTGTGGAGCGCGAAAATCTGGGCGGCATCTGCCTTAACTGGGGCTGCATCCCAACCAAGGCGCTGCTCCGGTCCGCCGAGATCTTTCACTACATGCAGCACGCAGGCGACTATGGCCTGACAGCGGCGAACATCAGCGCGGATATCGATGCGGTGGTGAAGCGCTCACGCGGTGTCGCCAAGCAGCTCAATCAGGGCATTGGCCACCTGATGAAGAAGAACAAAATCACCGTCCATATGGGCGACGGCAAGCTCATCGCTGCCAACAAACTTTCCGTCACCAAGGATGGCAAGACCGAAGAACTGACCGCCAAGCACATCATCCTCGCCACAGGCGCGCGTGCCCGCGACTTGCCCTTTGCACCCGCCGATGGGAAGCGCATCTGGACCTATCGCCACGCGATGGTGCCGCCCGAAATGCCGAAGAAGCTGCTCGTCATCGGCTCCGGCGCGATCGGCATTGAATTTGCGAGCTTCTACAATGACATGGGCGCCGAGGTAATCGTCGTCGAAATGCTCGACCGCATCGTGCCCGTCGAAGATGCCGAAGTCTCCGACTTCCTCGAAAAGGCACTGACCAAGCAGGGCATGACCATCATGACCAGCGCGGGCGTCAACAGCCTGAAAGCGACAGCCACCGGCGTCACCGCCGAGATCAAGGCGAAGGACAGCACCGTCTCCAAGGCGGACTTCACCCACTGCATCGTCGCCATCGGTATCGTGCCCAATACCGAGAATATCGGCCTTGAGGCGCTGCAGGTCGAAACCGATCGCGGCTTCCTGAAGACCGACCCAATGTGCCGCACCAACGTGCCGGGCCTCTGGGCCATCGGTGACATCACCGCCCCGCCCTGGCTCGCGCACAAGGCAAGCCATGAAGGCGTGATTGCGGCGGAAGCCATCGCACAAGCGCTCGGCAACACCGACGTGCACCCGCACGCGATGAACCCGCTCAACATCCCGGGCTGCACCTATTGTCACCCGCAGATCGCCAGCGTCGGCCTGACCGAAGCCAAGGCGAAGGACGCGGGCTACAAGGTCCGCGTCGGCAAATTCCCCTTCATCGGCAATGGCAAGGCGATCGCGCTGGGCGAGGCTGAAGGCTTCATCAAGACGGTGTTTGACGAAGCAACCGGCGAACTTCTCGGCGCGCACATGATCGGCGCTGAAGTCACCGAGCTGATCCAAGGCTACACCATCGGCAAGCAGGCCGAACTGGTCGAG
>CAJBSR010000226.1 GCA_903958285.1 uncultured Sphingomonadales bacterium | reverse complement strand
TTCAGCTCGCTCCTAAAAACGGATGAGCGACGATCATCCGTAACGCTTTGGGACTGGTCCGCCAATCCCAAACGCCACAAAAGTCCGATTTGCCGGGGAGGACCCGTTGGCGTCGAACACCGTTCGCCAGGGTTCCAATTGGAACAGTCTATTTTGGCGGAAAGCCTAATCGGCCGTCGTCCTTGATCAGGTGTCATGGCAGCTTCTGGGCCGGAAGCTACCTGTCTGCTTCTGTGCGGGGATCGATCAATAGCTGCCGTTTAGGTCGGTCTGAACGCTCGGCTGTTCCCGCTATCAATGCCACCGTTTACTGCTCCGGTTCAGCTTACTCAGAGCCGCCTTTCATTCAGGGTGCGCCGATTGCCGCGACTGTGTAAAAGCGTACCAGAAAGGGAGGTGGCGGAATGTATTTACCTTGCAATCGAAAAAATTAAGTCAACTCTGAGTCTGCTCAATGTTCGGCGTATCCTTTAGGTTACCGCGACAAAAGGTGCCTACATCTTAAACTTGCGTATCACACTCGGGGGTGCCCCAAACCAGCGGCGGGTGGCGCGGCGCAGGCTGCGCGCTTCGGAATAACCGAGACTGGCCGCCAGGTCCTCGAGGCCCACCTCGGCCTTCAGAGCGGTAAGCGTCTGCTGCTGGCGGACGTGGCTAAGGAGGCTTCGAAAGCTGTGACCCTCCTCGGCCAGCCGGCGCCGTAAAGTAGGCACTGAAAGGCCCATCATCCCGGCAAGCGTGCCCTGATCGAACGGTGCCTGCCTTAGCAGATCGAGCACCTGATCGGCAGTGCTAACCCGTGCGAGCGGCTCGGCAGTTATATGTCGGTAGGTTTCAAACAGCATATTCGGCCACAAGTCGAAGCGATCGGCGACGATCCTCATACTTGCGGCCTCCGCTGGGTAGACCAGCTCCATGTCGCTACCGCGCCTTATCACGGGGCAGCCGAGTAGAGCGAACGCCGCGCCATTGCCCGGTGCATTATCACGCGGTGCGATTAGGCGACGGGGTTCGAGTTTCTGGCCTGCCATCCAGCAGCAAGCAGTGTGAAGCACGAGTATCACCATCTCGACATAAAGCCGCCGCTGCGCCGGGAAGCTGCCGATGCCCGGTACTTGCAACCGCAGATCTTGCCCGCGCCGGACCGCTAGCGGCAGATCGGGCCAAACGATCCGCGACGCCGAAGCCATCCGTACCAACCCATCGCCGAGGTCGTGCCCTAGTCGCATCGCAGCGAGTAGCAGTCCGAAGCTGCCATAGGGCACCGAACCAGGCCAGATTTCGTGCCGCTCATCGCCGGTCTGTTCGATATTGTTGCGCAGCAACTGCCAGCAATCTAGATGTCCGATCGGCTTGTCTTGATCGGGCAGACCGGCTGCGGCGAGTATCTCCCGCGCCCTCGAGTCGCCCAGCAGCGTTCCGAGAAAGGTAAAGGGGATCTGCGCGGTCATGGCGACACGTTCGTTTATAACACCGACAGAATCAATGATAAATTTGAGCTAATTTGTCCGCTTGGTGCGTGCACTGCTGTCCTTCCTTTGCCCTAACTGCCGGGCTTAGACTTGCCGCAACAGAAGAAGGGGAGAATCGACAATGAGAGGTAAACTATTTCTCGGGAGCGCGGGATCACTGCTTTCGCTAGTCGCGGCATCAGGTGCGTTAGCTCAGGATCGCTCAGGCGCTGCCTCCGTCGGCCCTGCCGAACCAGACGAGATCCTCGTCACGGCCGAGCGACGCAGTAGTAGCATCCAGGACACCCCGCTCGCGCTTTCAGTGCTGGACGGTGATAGCCTTCGGCAGGGCGGCAATCAGGGGCTGACCGAACTCGCCCAGAAAGTACCCAGTCTCAGCTTCGCGCAGAGCTTCGGCATCACCCAAATCTTTATTCGTGGGGTAGGCAACAACTTCTTTGCACCCGGCGGAGATCCAGGTGTGGCGACCTATGCCGATGGTGTATACCTGTCAGACCAGGAAGCGACTGGCGTTGCCTTTCTCGATCTTGAGCGGATCGAGGTGCTGCGTGGGCCGCAGGGCGCGCTCTATGGGCGCAACGCCACCGGTGGGGCGGTAAACCTTGTTTCCGCCGCGCCGAGCGAAAATTTCGAGGGCCGCATCGGCTTGCAGCTTGGTGATTTTGGCCGGGTTCAGGGCGACACTGTATTGTCCGGACCGCTCTTCGGCGGAATCACTGCGCGGGCTAGCGCCCAGTATCGCAAACTTTCAGGCTACACGCGAAACGAACTCGCCGGTACGCCTGGCGCACCCGAGCGCGGCGATGCGGAGGAGAGCTTCGCCGGTCGCCTGCAGGTCGCAGTGCCGCTCGGCGAAGGCCGTCTGCAGTTGACCGCCAACGGCTATACGCAGAACGATGCCGGTCCGGCGTTGAGAATCCTGCCAGACCCATTACCGCATCCCGCAGAGCTGCTCTTCGGCGCGCGCCCGTCTGCCGCGCCTCGCTCTTTCAAGAGCCAGGGTTCAATGAACCGCCGCGAGGTGTGGTCGGTAACGGGGCGGCTCGAACAGCCGATCGGTGCGGCAGAACTGGTGCTGATCGCTGACACCCGCGGCTCGGACCGTTTCATCAGTTTTGATCAGGACGGCACCGAGCGTACCGTCAGTACCTCCTCGCTCGACACCGATAGCAGCCAGAGCAGCGTCGAGGCCTATCTCAAAGGTAACAGTGGCAAGCTCGACTGGCTGGCAGGCGCGATATGGCTGCGTTTCCG
>CAJBSR010000225.1 GCA_903958285.1 uncultured Sphingomonadales bacterium | reverse complement strand
GTGGCGCTGGATGATACTGATAGCCGGTTCAACCATGGCTATTTGCGCGGCGCACTGGCCATTGGTGTGGTGGGCGCTACAGACGGTCCGCGCGCGGGCTATGGGCCAGGTATCACGGTGCTGATGACGTCACCTGCCGGCCAACTCGGCTGTTTCATTGACGCCGGCGCCAATATTGCCGACCTCATGCAGATTGAGGCGTGATCCCATGATCCCGATGACATGCGTGACCCGCGACAGTCTGCAGGCCTTCATGGAAGAGGGGTTTCGCGCCCTTGGTCTGCCCGATGGCGATGCCCGAATATTTGCGGACGCGCTGATCTTTTCTGAACTGCGCTTTCACCCCGGCCACGGGCAAGGGGTCAAACGACTGCGCCGCTATCACGAACGCATCTCGCAAGGGCTGGTTGACCCTAAAGCCCGACTTGAGGTGATCAAGGAAAGCCCAGCGCTTGCGCTACTGGATGCCCATAACGGCATTGGTACTGTGGCAGCCGCCCGTGCGATGACATTGGCCATCGCCAAGGCCAAGGACTGCGGTATTGGACAGGTCATCGTGCGCAACTCCACCCATTACGGCAGCAGCGCTGTCCATGCGGTGCAAGCGGCGAATGCAGGGTGCATCGGCACCTCCTATACCAATGCAGGTCCGGAAATGGCCCCGTGGGGCGGGCGCGAAGGGGCGGTAGGGACCAACCCTTGGGGCATTGCGGCCCCTACTGATATGGGATTTCCAGTGGTTATGGACTTTGCTCTGACGACAGCAGGCAAGGGCATGATGCAGTGGCAGGCCCGGTCCGGCCAGCCGATGCCGCTGGACTGGGCGCTGACGCCGGACGGCATGGAAACCGATGATCCGACCGCCGCGATGGCAGGGGCGCTTTTGGGCATTGGTCAGTACAAGGGCGATGGTCTGGCTTTTATGACAGATGTGCTGACGGGTGTGATTGGCGGCGGCGGTTATGGCCTGACGCCATATAAGAACCAAGCGAAACTCGATGTCAGCCACAGCCTCACGGCGGTGGACATAAGCTGGTTCATGCCACTGCCCGAGTTCCACAAACGCATGGCGGATTTTGCACATATGGTGAAGTCGCGGGCCCTTAGGCCAGGGTTCAGTGAAATCCTTTTGCCGGGAGAACAAGAGGCGCGTCGTGTAAGTCGCAAGTCGGCGACGGGTGTTCCGCTGGAGGATGTGGCGCTCGCAGACTTGCGCGCGCTCGCTTCGGAACTCGGCATAATGGCGGAGATCGTTGCGACTGGGCCGTATGAGGGTACACTGTAATGAACTCTTCTGCAAAATTGGCCCCCCTCACCCCCGCCTTTCGCGCCATGATCCGTGACCGTCTGCGCGCCCGTGCTCAAAAGGCCGGGCTGGACGGTCTGTTACTGCTGGCGCCCGGTAATGTCGGCTATGCATCGGGCTGGAAGTTTTCGATCCACGAACGGCCCATGGGATTGTGGCTGCCCGTGGGTGGTGAGCCCACCTTATTCGTGCCGCATCTGGAACTGGAAAACGCGATGGACGTGCCCGGCGTCACGGTGCGGACCTATGAGGAGTTTCCGGGTGTTGTGCCCCCGGTGCTGTGGATGATCGGCGAGACCCGCTCCAAACGGCTGGGCATCGACGCGCTGGACGCCCAACTGCTGGCGCCAGCACAAGAATTGGCCCGGATCGACCTGACCGACCATGTCCTGCCCGAACGCAGCGTCAAACACCCTGAGGAACTGGCGCTCGTACGTGCCGCCGCTGGATTTGCCGATATGGTGCTGGAAAGGTTTTTGTCCGCCGCCTCCGACATGATCTCCCAAGGTGCGACCGAATTGGACCTTGAAGCCGATTGCACCGGCCACGCCCGCGCCGCGCTGGCGCGCGCACACAACGCCGCCTTTGCGGGCACTAAGATGGGGATCACCTCGTCCGTGCATTCCGGTCCGCGCGCGGCGCTGCCGCATGGCGCGGTGCTGCACCGCGTGCCGCAAAAAGGCGAGCCGATTATTGTGGGCATCGGGGCATCGCTTGGCGGCTATCATGCTGAAAGTGCGGCAACGTTTGTTTGTGGTGACCTGACGGGCGACCAGCGGCGCGTCATGACAGCGATGCAGGCGGCCAATGATGCGACACGCGATGCTTTGGCGCGCGGTCTGACCTGCACACAGGTC
>CAJBSR010000224.1 GCA_903958285.1 uncultured Sphingomonadales bacterium | reverse complement strand
CGAATGGCTCGCGAATGAATTGGGCGCATCAGACCTGCGCGTGGTCGACGCCAGCATGTTCCTGCCCAGTGACAACCGGATTGCGGCTTCGGAGTTTGAGGCAGAGCATATCCCCGGCGCGGTCTTCATGGACCTGTCCGAAATTGTCGACAGCGCCAACCCGCTGCCCATGATGCTGCCGGGTGCCGAGAAATTTGCGAGCCGCATGCAGTCCTTGGGATTGGGCGATGGCAGCCGGATCGTCATTTACGACAACAGCCCCTGGAAAAGCGCCCCGCGCGCTTGGTGGATGCTCTCACAGGTGTTCGGCGCGCATGGTGTTGCGGTGCTCGATGGCGGTCTGGCCAAATGGAAAGCGGAAGGGCGCGCGTTGGAAAGCGGCAAGCCCACAATCCGCCACCGCCACTTCACGGCTTGGAAGAATGATAAGGTCGTGCGCGACAAAGCCCAGATGCGCGCCAATATTGACAGCAAGGCCGAACAGGTCGTTGATGCGCGGGGTGCTGCGCGCTTTACTGGCGAAGAAGCGGACCCCCGTCCCAATGTGGGCTCGGGGCACATCCCCGGCAGCCGCAACCTGCCCTATAGCACCGTCTACAATGCCGATGGCACCTGGAAGCGGGGCGACGAACTGAAGGCGGTGTTCGAAGGCGCGGGCATCGATCTTGCCAAGCCATTGGTCGCGACCTGCGGCTCGGGCCTGACCGCATCCAGCATCGTCTTTGGCGCGCATCTGCTCGGCATGGAGAATGTCGCGCTTTATGACGGCAGCTGGTCCGACTGGGGCAGTGATCCGGAGACCCCCAAGGCGACAGGGGCGGCCTGAAGCGTTCCGCCCTCCGTTTGTGTCGAGCGCAGTCGAGACACGTCCCTCGACGTCGCTCGGGACGAACGGTTGTGTAATTCCGCGGACGTCTTAGGACATCCCTCATGAGCGACGACAAAAAGATGAAGCCCGCCACGCGCCTCGTCCATGGCGGCCGGCGGACAGAATGGACCAGCCTTGGCGCGGGCAAAGGCGGCATCGTCAACCCGCCGGTCTGGCGTGCGTCGACGATCCTCTATGACGATGTCGCGCATCTGAAGCGCGGCACGTCAACCAACCGGGACGGCGACCTGTTTTACGGCCGTCGCGGCACGCCGACCCAATGGGCGCTGGCAGAGGCCATTACCGATCTGGAGCCGGGGGCGGCGGGCACCATGCTTTATCCGTCGGGTGTGGCAGCGGTGACGGGTGCGCTTTTGTCGGTCCTCAAGCCGGGGGATCATCTTTTGATGGTCGATTCGGCTTATGATCCGACACGCAATTTTTGTGACAACTTCCTCGCCAACTGGGGCGTGGAGACGAGCTATTACGATCCGTTGATCGGCGGCGATATTGCATCGCTCCTCCGCCCCAACACGGCGGCGATCTTCATGGAATCGCCGGGCAGCCTGACCTTTGAGGTGCAGGATGTGCCCGCCATCGTGGCGGTGGCCAAAGCGCATCGCTGCAAGACGTTGATCGACAATACTTGGGCAACATCGCTGCATTTTCATGGACTTGCGCACGGCGTCGATCTCGTCGTGACCGCCGCCACCAAATATCTGTGCGGGCATAGCGACGCGATGATGGGGGCGGTGACGACCAACGCGGCCTGCTGGATGCCGCTGCGGCGGACGGCGCAGATGCTTGGCCATTTTGTCAGCGCGGATGACAGCTTCCTTGTCTTGCGGGGAATGCGCACGCTTGCGCTGCGGATGAAGCAGCATGGGGAAAGCGCCCTCAAAATCGCCGCGTGGCTCGGGAGTCGCCCGGAGGTGGCGCAGGTGTTGCACCCGGCCCTGCCCGGAAACCCGGGATATGACATTTGGGCGCGTGACTTTTCGGGCGCAGGCGGGCTGTTCAGCTTTGTCCTGAACGGCGGGGATGATGCCGCACGCGCGGCGCTGATCGATGGGCTCGATCATTTCGGCATCGGCTATAGCTGGGGCGGCTATGAAAGCCTCGCCCTCCCGGTGGACCCGCAAAATTATCGCACGGCGACCAAATGGCAGGCACAAGGCCCTGTCATCCGGCTGAGCATCGGGCTGGAAGACGCCGATGATCTGATCGATGATCTTGAAAAGGGGCTGGCGCGGTTTGCAGAAGCACGGGACAACACTTAGATAGGGCGTCTCGCCAAGGAGTATCGCCATGGATCTTTCACGCCGTCATCTCCTGCTTGGAGGCGCTGCTTTGTGCATCGCCGGTTGCGGGTCCAAAAGCGAGGCGAAGGAGAACTTTACCTTCACGCTGACCGATGCCCAGTGGAAGGCGCGGCTTTCGCCTGCTGCCTATCAGACGCTGCGGCACGAAGCGACCGAGCAGCCCTTCACCAGTCCGCTCAACAAGGAAAAGCGCAAGGGCATTTATGCGTGCGCCGGATGTGCGCTGCCGCTTTTTGCCTCCTCCACCAAGTTTGACAGCGGCACCGGTTGGCCCAGCTTTTATCAACCGCTTCCCAAAGCCATCGGCACCAAGAGCGATTATTCTTTGGGCTATAAGCGCACCGAAGTGCATTGCCGCAGGTGCGGTGGCCACCTCGGCCATGTCTTTGATGATGGACCGCCGCCGACCGGCAAACGCTATTGCATGAACGGCGTCGCTTTGGCCTTTACGCCGGCATGAGCCGGGGTATCCATTTCGGCGCGCTCCTGTTGGGCGGAGCCATCGCGCTGGGCAGCCTGACGCTGGTGAACGGCACAACCTATGCGGAAAAGGCAGTCAGCATCTCAGCGCCCAAAGTTGACACAGCGGAGCCCGGCGGGTCGGCCGTTGCGGTGCTGGCGGGCGGCTGCTTCTGGGGCATGGAAGCGGTGTTTGAACGCGTGAAGGGCGTGAGCGCGGTCGTGTCGGGCTATGCCGGCGGGACCGCGGCCACGGCCAACTATGACGCCGTCTCGTCTGAAAAGACCGGCCATGCCGAGGCCATCCGCATTACCTATGATCCGCGCAAGGTGAGCTATGGCACGCTGCTGCGCATCTATTTTTCGGCCGCGCATGACCCGACCCAGTTGAACCGCCAAGGGCCAGATATTGGCCCCAGCTACCGCTCAGCGATCTTCCCGCAATCCCCCGTACAGCGGACCATTGCCGCAAGCTATATTGCCCAATTGGGCAAGGCGGGCAGCTATCCAAAGCCGATTGTGACGAAGATTGAGACAGGGCGGTTCTATCCGGCGGAAGCCTATCATCAGGACTTCATGCAGAAAAACCCGCGTCACCCCTATATCGTGCGCTGGGATGTCCCGAAGGTGCAGGCATTCCGGGCGGCGTTTCCCACGCTCGCCCGGTAGCCCTTCGACTTACTTTTTCAGGCTGTCGCGGATTTCGCGCAGCAGCGTGACGTCTTCTGGCGTGGCCGGTGCTTCGCCCGGTGCCGGGGCCATCATCTTATTGGCCTGACGCACGATCATGAAGATGACGAACGCCATGATCAGGAAGTTGATCAGCGCGGTAATGAAGCTGCCATAGGCAAAGGCGCCGACACCGGCCGCCTTGGCTTCGGCCAGCGTTGTGATGACCTTGTTCCCCGGATCGCCGAGCAGGATAAATTTGTTCGAAAAATCGACTCCACCGCCCGTCGCAAGGCTGATGAGCGGCATCAGCAAGTCATCGGTGAAGGAGGTAATGATCTTGCCGAACGCGGCGCCGATGATGACACCGACCGCCAGATCGAGAACATTCCCTTTATTTACAAATGCTTTGAACTCTTCAAACATGTACGCACTCCCCAAGTGGCTAATAATCTTTGGAAAGCTGCCAGAATGGTAACATTTTGCAAGGTTATTGCGCCGGTCAGGGTGGACCCCTATCTTCACCTCATCGATCCACGGGAGAGACCATTTATGACCCAACGTCTTCGCCTTTCCGCTTTTGCCCCCATCGCTCTGGCGCCACTCGCTCTTGCGGTGTCCGGCTGTGGCATCAACACCGTGCCGACGCAGGAAGAGAATGCGAAGGCGAAATGGGCCAATGTTCAGGCCGATTATCAGCGCCGTGCCGATCTGATCCCCAATTTGGTGGAGACCGTAAAGGGCTATGCCAAGCAGGAACAAAGCGTGCTGGTGGAAGTGACCGAAGCGCGCGCCAAGGCGACCTCGGTTCAGGTGAGTGCCACGGACCTGACAGACCCCAACAAGGTCGCCCAGTTCCAGCAGGCGCAAGGCGCGTTGAGCCAGGGGCTTGGCCGCCTGCTCGCTTCGGTGGAAGCCTATCCTGATCTCAAATCAAACCAGAATTTTCTCGCGCTGCAATCGCAGCTCGAAGGCACAGAGAACCGCATCAACATCTCGATCAAGGACTATAACGAGGCGGTGCAGCAATATAACACCACGATCCGCACCTTCCCCGACGCGATCGGCGCCAAGGTGTTCTACGGGGCGGAGCCTATGGCCCCCTATCAGGCCACGGCCCCCAATGCGGACCGCGCGCCGACGGTGAAGTTCTAAGGGCCTCAATCCATGCCCCCCTTTCCGTTTGTGTCGAGCGCCGTCGAGACACCTCGCGCCGCTCCGGCGTCCCTCGACGTCGTTCGGGACGGACGGAGGGCGTGGGCGTGGATGTGGCTCGCCAGCCTCCTCCTC
Source organism: uncultured Sphingomonadales bacterium (assembly GCA_903958285.1). GTDB lineage: Bacteria > Pseudomonadota > Alphaproteobacteria > Sphingomonadales > Sphingomonadaceae > Aquisediminimonas. Next base: position 7,762 of record CAJBSR010000224.1, on the reverse strand, counting down.
CTTTGTGTCTGGGCGCCTGCCCAGGCCCAAACTTTTCCTAAGCCCAACAACACCCGCGTCGTTGACGCGGCGAACATCCTTGCGCCCGCCGATGAGGCCGCGCTTGATGCCAAACTTGCGGCTTATGAGAAGGATACTGGCCGCCAGATGGTCGTGGCGACGATCCCCAGTCTAGAAGGCTATCCCATTGAAGATTATGGCTACCGGCTGGGCCGGGCATGGGGGATTGGCTCGAAGGACAAGGACGATGGCACGCTGCTGATCGTCGCGCCCAATGACCGCAAGGTGCGCATCGAAGTCGGTTATGGGCTGGAACCTTATATGACCGACGCCCTTTCCAGCGTCATCATCAACACGCAGATTTTGCCGCGCTTTAAGGCAGGTGATTTTACCGGCGGCATCAATGCCGGGGTAGACGCGATGATCGCGCAGCTGAAACTGACGCCCGAAGAAGCGGCGGCGCGGGTAAAGGAGGTGCAAGCGACGCAAGCGAATGAGGGCGGCGGCATTCCGGTTGCGCTCATTTTCTGGATGCTTGTCCTCTTCTTTGTCATCTTGCCCTCCCTGCGGCGCGGCAAAGGCGGTCGACGCCATCGCGGCATGGGCCCCGTTGTCATTTGGGGTCCGGGGGACTGGGGTGGCGGGTCCGGTGGAGGCTGGGGCGGCGGCGGTGGCGGCGGCTTCGGAGGGTTTTCGGGTGGCGGCGGCAGCTTTGGCGGCGGCGGATCGTCGGGGAGTTGGTGATGGCCGTGCAAGCAACTCTCTCCGATAGCGAACATGCCCGCATCAGCCAGGCCGTCCATGATGCCGAGGCGTATACGAGTGGCGAGATCGTCACGATCATCGCGGATCATTCAGATGGGTATGCCGATGTCGCCCTCTGGTGGGCCATTGGCATTGCGATCTTTGCGCTTGGTTGGGTCACGGTCTTTCCGGATTATTACACCGGCTTGGTGTCGGCGCTGCTCGGCAGCTGGACGATTGCCTGGACACCGCGTGAGGTGCTGGAACTGGCCCTCACCATCGTCATCGGAAAGTTCGTTGGCAGTTGGCTCCTGCTCTTGTGGCGTCCGCTGCGGCTGGCACTGACGCCGGGTGTCGTCAAATCGCAACGTGTGCGCAATCGGGCGGTGCGGTACTTTAAGGTAGGTGCCGAACGCCGCACCACAGGGCGCACCGGCATCCTCATCTACCTCTCGCTCGCCGAACACCGCGCCGAGATTCTGGCCGATGAAGCGATCCACGCGAAGGTTCCAAATGAGGTGTGGGGGGATGCCATGGTCGATATGATCACCCATGTCCGCGAAGGCCGGATTGCCGAGGGCATGGCGGCCGCCGTGCGTGACGTGGGGGCGGTGCTGGCGGAACACTTCCCGCGGGCCGATGATGACCGGAATGAGCTGCCGGATCGGCTGATTGAGCTTTGAGGCTTTTCGCATCGCGGGCGTCTTATCTCCGTTTGTGCTGAGCTTGTCGAAGCACTGTTCTTTTCTGTTGAATTGCGGTGACCAGTAAAGGACAGCCCTTCGACAGGCTCAGGGCAAACGGTTGGCGAAAGGCCGCTAGAAAGAATGAACGAAGAAGAACAAATCGTCTGGCAGGGCCGCTTCATCACCACCAAGACGAAGGGGACGTGGGAGTATGTGAGCCGCGCGCGCGGTATCAAGGCGGCGGTCATTCTCGCCATTGAGGACGGGCATGTCCTGTTGGTGGAACAATATCGCGTGCCATTGGGCGTCTCCTGCCTTGAACTCCCCGCAGGTCTGATCGGCGATGAAACCGACAATGAGGTGATGGAGGAGGCCGCCGCACGCGAGCTGGAAGAAGAAACCGGCTATCGTCCCGGACGCATTGAGCTGGTGGGGGAGTTTTACTCCTCCCCCGGCATGGTCAGCGAAAGCTTCTTCTTCGTCCGCGCGCATGATCTGGTGAAGACCGGTGACGGCGGCGGTGTGGAGGGGGAGAACATCACCGTCCACCGCGTGCCGCTGGCGGAGGTGGCGGACTTCATGGCGACCAAGCGGGCGCAGGGCTGTGCGATGGATGCCAAGTTGCTTATGCTCTTGGGGCTGGTTTAGCGGGCGGCAGCCCGGCCCGTCTCTGAATCGCGCAGAGGCGCAGAGAGCGCAAAGCCGAGGGAGGCATCATTTCTCTGCGCCCTTTGCGTCTCTGCGCGAACAATGAATTCTAAACCCGAACCAAGTTCGGGATGACGATTTCTAGCGGAAGTTATCCGCGTAAGCCTGCAGCTTCAGCACGCGTTCGGCGGCCGGGACGACATGATAGCCGATGCCGTTCTTGTCGGCATAGGCCTTTGCCGCTTCCAGCGTCGGGAAAGCCAGTGTGAGCTGACGGCGCGTGTCGGATGATCCGGCCCAGCCCATCAGCGGGTCGGCCCGCTGCGCGTCGGTCGGTTCGAACTCCAACACCCATTTGCCGGTGCCATAGCGGCCGGACTGCATCGCGTTCTTTGCCTTCTGGACGATGCGTGCCTGATTCATAGCTGACTGTGTCATGCCCGCCCTTTCCCTGATTCGACGGGGGGATTCAACTTTTTTATCCTCCCTATCGACTTGCGATGGGGAGGGGGACCGCCCGGCTTGCCGGGTGGTGGAGGGGAAAGCGACGCATCTGCCAGTAGCCCCTCCGCCAGTCGCTTGCGCGCCTGCCACCTCCCCAATGCAAGTCATTGGGGAGATCTTATAACCCCTGCTTCTTCTTGGTCTTGAGACTCGCGGCCGCCGCCGTCGGATCATCGGGCCAATGATGGCGGGGATAGGCGCCGCGCATTTCCTTGGCGACATCTTTCCAACTCCCGCTCCAGAAGCCGGGCAAGTCACGCGTGGTCTGGATCGGGCGACCTGCGGGCGAGGTGAGCGAGAGGACGAGCGGCACTTTGTTGCGCCCAATGACAGGATGGGCGGCGATCCCGAACAGCGCCTGCACGCGCAGTTCCGCCGTGGGGCCAGCGTCGGCGGCATAGTCAATGGCGTGGGTCGTGCCCGCAGGGGACGTAAAGTGCGCTGGGGCAAGTTGATCGACCTGCTGTTGCCCCTCCCAACCGAGCACCCCTTTGAGCGCGCCGAGCATGGCGCCTTCGTCAATGTCCGTCAGGCGGCGCTTGCCCGACAGCAAAGGGGCCAGCCAATCGTCCAGCGTCGCCAACAGCGCGTCATCGGTGAGCGCCTCCAGCCCTGCCCAGCCCGCACGGTCGCGAAGGCGTTCACAAGCGTCGGGCAGGCGCAGGACCGACAGACCATGGTCGCGGACGCCCTCGACAAGCGCCGCTGCTATGGCTGCGGGATCGGCCTTGGCGTCCTGACCCTTGGCGATGGTGATCGCGCCGAGATGTCGCCCGCTCTCCGTCTTCACGCCGCTTGTTGCCGGGTCGAAACGGATATTCGCGCCGGTCCGGATTTTGTCAGCGAACAGGCGTTCGATGGTGGTAAGGTCAATCTCAACCGCGGAGAGAATACGCGCGCCCGACGCCACTCCTTGAATGTCGGCGACGGCGAGCCAATCCCGCCGTGCGAGCGGGTGGGCGGGGTCCAGTCGGAAACCGCGTCCGCCCGCGCTAATCCAGTTTTCGCCCGAGGCGTCGCGGCGCTTGGCGACGCGATCGGGGAAGCCAATGGCGATGACTTCGGCCAGTGCATCTGGATCACTGGCCGCAGTCTCCCCACCGGCCAGCTTCGCCCAGCGACGGGCCAGATTGCGCGCCGCGTCAGCCCTTCTGCCGCGTTCGGTTTTCCAGCGCGACAGGCGGCGGTCGAGATCGACGTCACTGCCGCCCAGCCCGCGTTCGGACAGCAGCACGGCGGCCTCCGCCGCGATCCCCGCCTGCCCGCGTGTGGCGGCATCAAGCAACATATGGGCAAAGCGGGGCGGCATCGGGAGGCGGGCAATGGCCGTGCCGTGCGCGGTCGGGCGCCCATCGGCATCAAGTGCGTCCATTGCCGTAAGCCGCATCCGCGCCTCGGCCAAGGCAGCGGGCGGCGGCACATCGAGCCAGCTCAAGTGGGTCGGGTCCGCCACGCCCCACAGCGCACAATCGAGCAGCAACGGGGAAAGGTCAGCCTCCAAGATTTCGGGCGGGTCATAAGGCGGCAGGCCCGCTGTCGCGGCTTCTTCCCACAGGCGATAGGCGACGCCCGGCTGCTGGCGTGCGGCACGACCGGCGCGCTGGGTGGCGGCCGCCTGACTGACACGTTCGGTCACAAGCCGTGCGATCCCGGCGGCGCGGTCATATCGGGCACGGCGGGCAAGGCCCGAATCCACGACGATGCGGACGCCATCAATGGTGAGGCTCGTTTCCGCAATGGAGGTGGCGAGGATGACTTTACGCGCATCGCTTTTGCGGATCGCGGCGCGCTGCTCGGCGGGGTCAAGGCTGCCATGCAGGCGATGGACTTGGGCCGCGATGCCCTCCAGCCGCTCTGCCGTCCGTTCGATCTCCCCGACACCGGGCAGGAAGGCGAGCAGATCGCCTGTCTCTTCGGCAAGCGCGCGGCGGATGGTGGCAGCCACCTCATCCTCAATCCGCGCCTCGGCCCGCCGTCCGATATGCCGCAGCGTGAGCGGGAACATCCGCCCTTCGCTCTCAACGACGGGCGCCTCGAGCAGTCGGGCGAAGCGCGCGCCATCAAGTGTCGCCGACATGGCAACCAGCCGGAGGTCCGGGCGCAACCCAGCTTGGGCATCCAGGGCCAAAGCGAGGCCGAAATCGGAATCAAGGCTGCGTTCGTGCACTTCGTCGAACAGGACGGCTGAGATGCCCGCCAGCTCCGGGTCGGCCTGAATCATATTGCGGAAAATGCCTTCGGTCAGCACGAGCAGGCGCGTGGCCCCCGACTGGCGGCTTTCCATCCGTGTGGCATAGCCGATTGTCTGGCCGACGGGTTCCCCCCTCAACTCGGCAATGCGCTCGGCTGCTGCCCGCGCCGCAAGACGACGTGGGGAGAGCAAAAGGACGCGGCCGGTGCACCAGTCTTCGTTGAGCAAGGCAGGGCCAACCGCGGTCGTCTTGCCCGCTCCCGGCGGCGCCACGAGCACGGCGTTCGACTGTCGCGACAACAGCGCGAGCAGATCGGGCAGGACGGCGTGGATGGGAAGCGACATTCGTGTCCTAGTATCACATGAGCGGCTTCTGCTAGCGGGTGCGCTGGGCCAAGGGAAGGCTGAGGGAAGAACCGCATGTCAGGCGCGCATCATCATCACGGCCATGGTCACCACCACGACCATCACCATGCCGATTTCGGGCGCGCTTTTGCCATTGGCATTACGCTCAACCTCATCTTCGTCGCGGTTGAAGTGGTATATGGCCTGAAGGCAAATTCGACGGCCCTGCTGTCGGACGCTGGGCATAATCTCTCCGACGTATTGGGCCTTGCCATTGCCTGGGGCGGGGCAAAGCTCGCCGCGCGCCCGCCGACCAAGCGCTTCACCTGGGGGCTGCGCAGTTCCTCCATCCTCGCCGCGATGGCCAACGGCCTGCTGCTGATGGTGGCCTTGGGTGCGATTGCACTGGAGGCGGTCCAACGGATTGCTGATCCTCAGCCGGTGGCGGGCCCTGTGATGATGGCGGTGGCTGCGGTTGGTATCGTGATCAATGGCGTCACAGCTTTGCTGTTTGCGCGCGGGCGGAAGGGCGACATCAACATCCGGGGTGCCTTCCTTCATATGGTGGGGGATGCGGCGGTCTCAGCCGCCGTTGTGGTTGCGGGGCTGCTGATCTTGTGGACTGGCGTGAGCCTGATTGATCCGGTGTTGAGCCTTGCGATTGCCGCGCTGATCTTCTGGCAAACCTATGGTCTGCTTTCAAAGTCGGTGGCGATGTCGCTCGGCGCTGTGCCCGAAGGGATCGACTATGATGCCGTGGCTGACGCGCTGGCAGCCCAACCCGGCGTGGCACGTGTGCATGATCTGCACATCTGGCCCAGCAGCACGACGGAAACTGTACTGACCGCGCACCTCGTCATGCCCGACGGTCCTCCGGGCGACGGCTTTTTGAGTGCGCTGGGGGAGATGCTCCACGACCGGTTTGATATCGACCATATGACGGTTCAGATCGAACAGGGTGATGCTGATTGTCACGGGTGTGATCCGGGGTGAGTGAGCCGAGACTATCCGCCAACCGTTTGCCCTGAGCTTGTCGAAGGGCTGTCCTGTTCTTGTGGCGAACAGAAAGGACGGTGCTTCGACAGGCTCAGCACAGACGGATTAGAAGTTCTGCCTTAGTAAGCCCGTGCGATGGCGAATTCTACGGCTTCGACCAGAGCGGCCTTGGCGGTCGATGGCGGGAACGGTCCCAACGCATCGATAGCGCGCCGGCCATAGAGACGGGCTTTTTCAAATGTGTCGGGCAAAGCGCGGCAGCCATCGAGTAGAGTCTTGGCATAGGCCAGATCATCGTCTGAAACGCGGCGGCCCTCCATCGCTTCTTTCCAGAAGGCGCGGTCGGAGTCGCTTCCGCGCGCCATGGCGAGGATGACGGGCAGCGTCATTTTCCCATCGCGGAAATCATCGCCGCGTGATTTGCCCATCGTCGCATCGTCCGACGCATAGTCGATGGCATCATCGACCAGCTGGAACGCGATGCCAAGGTTGCGGCCATAGGAATCGAGCGCCATTTCGGTCGCCTCATCGCGCTCGGCAATGACGGCAGAGATGCGGCAGGCGGCGGCAAATAATGCTGCCGTCTTGGCCCCGATAATATCGAGATAGCGGTCTTCGGTGGTCGCAATTTGCCGCTGGGCGGTCAGCTGATTGACCTCGCCTTCGGAAATGACGGCGCTGGCACCGGACAGAATCTTAAGGACCTTCAGGCTGCCATCTTCGACCATCAATTCAAAGGCGCGGCTAAACAGAAAGTCGCCGACGAGCACGCTTGCTGAATTGCCCCAGATGACATTGGCGGTCTTGCGTCCACGCCGCAGGTCGGAATGGTCGACCACATCGTCGTGCAGCAGCGTGGCTGTGTGGATGAACTCGACGGATGCCGCGAGTTTATATTGGCGGGAGCCCGGATAATCGAGCATCGCCGAGGTCGCGAGCGTCAGCATCGGGCGCATCCGCTTGCCACCGCTGGCGATCAGATGACCGGCCAGTTCGGGGATCAAATGGATTTGCGATTGCATCCGATCCAGAATCACAGCGTTGACCTGATTCATGCCGGACGCCACAAGCGTCATCATCGGGTCCAGCGATGGAACCTCTTTACCCGGAAGCCTGTGAACGGTAGCCGTCATAAGGGGCGCATTGGCGGCGCTTTCTTGCAAAGGCAAGCAGAACAGAGTTGCAAGTGAACCGTTTTGGCGAAACTGGAAATGAAATGACTGACGAAACCCTGCAACGCTACCGTGAGAGCATCGACAATATTGATGCTTCGGTGATCTATATGCTCGCCGAACGCTTCAAAATTACCAAGGCCGTGGGCGAACATAAGGCCAAGACGGGCCTGCCCGCCGCTGACGGTGGCCGCGAAAAACGGCAGATTGAACGCCTCCGCCGCTTGGCGACTGACGCCAATCTGGACCCTGAGTTTTCGGAGAAGTTTCTTCGCTTCATCATCGATGAAGTGATCCGGCATCACCAGAAGATCAAAGAGGGGGGCTAGGGGCGTCCGCGCCACCATATCCCTCTCCACCTTATCCTCCGTCGCCCCGTGCTTGACACGGGGGCTCGGCTTTTCGGGCACCTTCCCGTTTGGCATGGTCCCCCATGGTTGGATCTGCAGGATCACCGGTATCCGGCATGTAAGAGG
>CAJBSR010000223.1 GCA_903958285.1 uncultured Sphingomonadales bacterium | reverse complement strand
TGTCGAGTTTATCGAGAACGTCCCGTTCTACGGTCTGGCTATCCTGTGCCTCGACCATCCGGAGGTGCAGGCGATCATCCCGCGCATCCGGGATCGTCGGATCATGACTTATGGCTTCTCAGCTCAAGCCGATGTGCGCGGCGAGAATGTGACGCCCTTTCCGGGCGGGAACCGGTTTGATGTCATTGTCCGTTCAAGGGACGGATCGCAGCGGACCATATCCGGCATAGAACTGCCTATGCCCGGCCGCCACAATGTGCAGAACGCGCTCGCAGCGATTGCTGTCGGGTTGGAAATGGGCATGTCGGATGCGGACATCCAGCGCGGTTTTGCAAAGTTTGGCGGCGTCAAACGGCGCTTCACCAAGGTCGGGGAAATCGACGGCGTCACAATCATCGACGATTATGGACACCACCCGGTTGAAATCCGCGCCGTATTGTCTGCCGCGCGGGAAGGCGCACAAGGCCGTGTCATCTCTGTGTGCCAGCCACACCGCTATACGCGTTTGGGCGGATTGATGGATGAATTCGCCTCCTGCTTCAACGATGCCGACATTGTTTACGTCACTCCAGTGTTTGCGGCCGGTGAATCGCCGATGGAGGGCGTGAGTGCCGGCGCGCTCGTTAGCAACCTCAAGCGGCGCGGCCATCATGCCGCCGCCGAAATTGCAGACGCCGCAGCACTTGCCGCGGTCATCGCGGAACAGGGCAAGCCGGGTGACATGGTCGTGTGCCTGGGTGCGGGCGACATCACCAAATGGGCGGCGGGCCTCGCCGAGGCCATCAAGGCGGCGCGCGCTTGACGACAACGCTCGCCTTGCCTCCGGTTCGCGGAAAGCTGACGGCCAATGCGCCGCTGGCGCCGCTTGTCTGGTTCAAGTCGGGCGGCACGGCAGAATGGCTGTTTGAGCCGAAGGATCTTGATGACCTGCAAAACTTTTTGCGCGGGCTCGATTCATCGGTTCCGGTCATGGCGCTGGGCCTTGGGTCCAATATGATTGTGCGTGATGGCGGCGTGCCGGGCGTCGTTGTTCGTCTGGGCAAGGCCTTTGCGTGGGTGGATACCGTTGGAAAGGGCACATTTGGCATAGACGATGTGCTCAATTGCGGCGGTGGCGCATCGGGTATCCTCGTATCGAGCATGGCGCGAGACCATGGCATTGCAGGCTTGGAATTCCTGCGCTCAATCCCGGGTACTGTTGGCGGCTTCGTGCGGATGAACGGTGGGGCTTATGGGGGAGAGGTCAAGGACGTTCTGATCGATTGCGACGTGGTGCTCCGCTCCGGAGAGCTTGTGACCTTGCCGGTGGCGGCCTTGCACTACACCTATCGTCACAGCGACCTTCCGGACGGCGCAATCGTCGTCGCGGCACGGTTTCACGGGGAGCCGGGTGAGCCAGACGCTATCCAGACAGAAATGGACCGCATCTCGGCGAGCCGCGAGGCGTCGCAGCCACTGCGCTCAAAAACCGGTGGATCGACTTTCAAGAACCCTGATGGCCACAAAGCTTGGCAATTGGTCGATGAAGCTGGCTGTCGGGGCTTGCAGATGGGCGGCGCACAGGTGTCGGAGAAGCACACGAACTTTTTACTCAACGTCGGTGATGCAACCAGTGCGGACATTGAAGCGTTGGGCGAGGAAGTCCGTCGTCGGGTAAAGGAAAAATCGGGCGTTACGCTCGAATGGGAAATTCAAAGAGTAGGTAAGCTGGCATGAGTACGCCTGTACACGTTGCGGTCCTGATGGGGGGATGGTCCTCCGAACGCGAAGTCTCGCTCGTCACCGGTGCGGGCGTCGCCGATGCTTTGGAGCGTGTGGGCTATCGTGTGACGCGGATCGACATGGATCGTGACATTGCCGTGCGCCTTGCCGACGTGAAGCCCGACGTCGTGTTCAACGCGCTGCACGGGACGCCGGGAGAAGACGGAACAGTGCAGGGCATGATGGACCTGATGGGGCTGAAATACACCCACTCAGGGCTCGCGACATCGGTGATCGCCATTGACAAACAACTCACCAAATCGGCGCTGGTCCCGCACGGCATCCCGATGCCCGGCGGCATGGTGGTGGAAAGCGCAGGCCTCTACTTCAATGATCCTCTGCCGCGCCCCTATGTGCTGAAGCCGGTCAACGAAGGCTCATCAGTGGGTGTGGCGATCGTCACGGACGCGTCCAATTACGGCAACCCCATCGGGCGCGACGTTGCTGGGCCATGGCAGCAGTTTGATCATCTGCTTGCCGAGCCGTTCATTCGTGGGCGTGAACTGACTGTCGCGGTGCTGGGGGACCGTGCCCTGTGCGTGACGGAGCTTCAGCCGAAATCCGGCTTCTATGATTTCGAAGCCAAGTACACTGAGGGCAAGACCGAACATATCTGCCCCGCGCAAATCCCCGATGATGTGACGGAAGCGATGCTGGGATGGGCTTTGCAGGCGCATCGTGTGCTGGGGTGCCGAGGCGCGTCCCGATCTGATTTCCGGTGGGACGATACGCAAGGCGTCGATGGCGTCTTCTTGCTTGAAGTAAATACCCAGCCGGGGATGACGCCGCTCAGCCTCGTGCCGGAACAGGCCAAGCAGGTTGGCATTTCTTATGAACAGCTGGTCGACATACTGGTGAAGGAGGCTCTGGCGTGAAGGGAAGCACCAAAGTCACACGCGGGCCGGTCAAACGCGCGGTCACCCGCAACGGGGTCCGCAAGCCCAAGACGCGGCGCGCCATCTGGATGGAAAAATTCTGGAAATATGTGCCCATTAAGGCGGAGACGATCGAAAGGGCTATGACAGGCGCCACGATTGTGCTGATCGCGGGTACCATCGTAACAGCCAGCGTTTACGCCGGTGTGCCCCAGTTCGTGGGCACCGAAATGGGGCAGGTTGCGGGGCGTGCAGGCTTCAAGGTGAAGCGGGTTGAGGTCAAGGGCCTCGACCGCATGGACTCGCTGACGGTCTATGCGGTCGCACTCGATCAGCATTCAATGGCGATGCCACTTGTCGATCTGGACAAGGTGCGTGGTCAGCTTCTGCAATATGGGTGGATTGAGGACGCACGCATTTCGCGGCGCTGGCCCGACACGCTGGTTGTCGACATTGTTGAACGCAAGCCGGCGGCCGTCTGGCAGAACAACCAGAAGCTCTCGCTGATCGATGGCACGGGCGTGGAGCTGGAACGGGTCGACGCCAACGCCATTCCGGACTTGCCGCTGGTCATCGGGCCAAATGCAAATCGCCAGATTGAAGATTTGCATAATCTGTTGGCCACCGTGCCTGCGCTGAAGCCCATGCTCGCTGGGGCCTCATGGGTCGGCAATCGTCGGTGGGACCTGCGGTTTGAATCCGGCGAAGTACTTGCCCTTCCGGAAGGGCAGGACATTGCATCGAATGCCTT
>CAJBSR010000222.1 GCA_903958285.1 uncultured Sphingomonadales bacterium | reverse complement strand
CTGATGCCAATTGGTGTATAAGGCCTGTTCCGTTGCAGCGGTGGGGCTGATGATGCGCAATTTCAAACAAGTCGATGTGTTCACGAGCCGACCTTTGTTCGGCAATCCGGTCGCGGTCGTCCTTGACGCCGATGGTCTGAGCGATGCCGACATGCAGCAGTTCGCCAACTGGACGAACCTGTCCGAAACAACCTTTGTCCTGCCGCCGGAAAACCCCGCCGCCAGCTACCGCGTCCGCATTTTCACGCCGCGGGCCGAGCTGCCCTTTGCCGGGCATCCGACATTGGGCACGGCGCACGCGGTGCTGGAGGCAGGCGTTGCGCAGGCGCGCGGCGGTAAGCTGGTTCAGGAATGTGCGGTCGGTCTGGTGGAGGTCACCGTGGGCGACACAGGATTGTCCTTCCGCCTGCCGCGCTATGCGGCAACGCCTGCCGAAGACGCCGACACGATCCTTGCGGCCATTGGTGGCGCTTCGGTCGTCCACGGATCGCCGCAGGTGCTGGATGTCGGCCCCCGCTGGGTGATTGCAGAAATGGCCTCGCTTGATGCGGTCGCCCATCTGGATCCAGATCTGACAGCGCTGGCCGCTTACGACCGGCGACATGGCACAACAGGCCTGACCGTCTTTGCCTGTGGTGCAGAGGGCACGCTCGTCCGCTCCTTCGCCCCGGCGGATGGCATTGCCGAAGACCCCGTCTGCGGCAGCGGCAATGGCGCTGTTGCCGCCTACCGCCTGCTTGCCGGGCAGATTGACGATGGGGACCGTTATATTGCCTCGCAGGGACTGCAGATCGGACGCGACGGCTATGTCCACATCCGCGTAGACGGCAACGACATCCATGTCGGCGGCCAATGCGTGACCTGCATCACCGGAACGCTCGCCCTGTAGCGCTTGGCGCCAAGTGCGGCTAAGGCAGCGCTATGAAATTCCTTCTTACTGTCATGGCGGGCGGCGCAATCGGCGCAGGTGCGCGACATTTGCTCGGCACAGTGCTCCTTGCGCGGCTTGGGCCGGGCTTTCCCTGGTGGACGCTGACCGCCAATCTTTCCGGGGGATTTCTGATGGGTCTGCTGATGGGCCTCCTCGCCCGCACAGGCGGCAGCGAGGAAGTTCGTCTGTTTCTGGGCGTGGGCGTGCTTGGAGGCTTCACGACCTTTTCTGCCTTCAGCCTTGAAACGTGGATGATGTTGGAGCGCGGGGCCATGACGACAGCGCTCGCTTATGTCCTGATGTCGGTCATTGGATCAGTGTTGATGCTGGGCGCCGGTTTGCTGCTCACAAGGAGCATCGCATGACAGATGCCGTCCGCCAATTCACCGTCGATGCCGAAGATGACGGCATCCGTCTGGACCGCTGGTTCAAGCGCCATCTGCCTGATGCCAGCTTCAACGCGGTATCGCGCTGGGCCCGCACCGGCCAGATCCGCGTCGATGGCAAGCGTGCAACACCGGGCGACCGGATCGAGGCCGGCCAGCAAATCCGTGTGCCCCCGGCGGACCCCGTCACCGTCGCCAAGACAGCGGCAAAGCCCAAGAAGGAACGGCCGCGGCTGAGCGACGATCAGGAGGCCTTTGCCGATAGCCTTGTCATCTACCGCGATAAATCCGCGCTGGTGCTCAACAAGCCGCCGGGCCTTGCCACACAGGGCGGCACCAAGACGACCGAGCATGTCGACGGCCTCCTCGACGGGCTCTGGTTTGATGGGGAACAGCGGCCCAAGCTGGTGCACCGTCTGGACAAGGACACGTCGGGCGTCTTGCTGGTCGCGCGGACCGCACGGGCAGCCGCGTCTTTCTCCAAAAGCTTTTCCAGCCGCACTGCGCGCAAAGTCTATTGGGCGATCATCGTCGGCGTGCCGTCCATTGAAGACGGCATGATCGATCTGCCGCTTGCCAAACAGCCGGGCTCCGGTGGCGAGAAGATGCAAGTCGATGAAAAGGAAGGGGCACCCGCGCGCACCCGTTACCGCGTCATTGACCGTGCCGGGAACAGCGCCGCCTGGGTCGAGCTGCAGCCCTATACCGGCCGCACCCATCAGTTGCGCGTCCATATGGCCGCCATTGGCCACCCCATTGTCGGCGATGGCAAATATGGCGGACGCGAGGCCTTTCTCACCGGCACGATCAGCCGCAAAATGCACCTCCACGCGCGTCGGCTCCGCGTCGACAGCCCCGAAGGCGGGCAAGTGGATGTCTTTGCCGATCTGCCGCAGCACTTCATCGACACCATCGCCAATCTGGGCTTCACACAGGAAGATGGCGACGCACTGACGCTCGATGAAACGAAGTTTGGCGATACGGCTGAAGGCAAGAAGCGGGTCGTTGCCCAAAAGGCCAAGGCCGCCCGCAAGGAACGCAAAGGCGAACGGCGCGGCCGTGCCGTCGCAAACGCGGAACGTCCGGCCAGTAAAGGTGCGAGCAAGGGTCCAAGCAAAGGCCGGGGTGAAAGCCGAAGCGAAGGCCGAGGCGAAGGAAAATCCGCACGCCCTGCCGGCAAGGGACGCAGCGACACCCGTTCACCCGGTAAGCCGACACGCGCACGCGCTCCGGCACGCGGCAAGCCTTCCGGTCCGGCCCGCCCGAAGAAGCCGTAACCGATGCACCCCAATCCGACATTCCGCTGGGATGACCGGGAAGCGCTGGCGGCCTTTGCCGAGGCCATCGGCTTTGGCATGCTGTTCGCCCACACGCCGGACGGCCCACGCGTCGCGCAAGTGCCCTTTGTCTATTCGGGCGAAAGCCGCATCGCCTTCCACATCGCGCGCGGCAATGGCATCGCCAAGCATCTGGCAGGTGCCACAGCCCTACTCGTCGTCAACGGACCGGATGGGTATATCAGCCCCGACTGGTATGACCTGCCCGATCAGGTGCCGACCTGGAATTACCTTTCTGCCGAATTTGAGGGCAAGGTCACCAAACTCGACGAAGCCGGATTGCTCGCCCAAATCGACGCGCTGTCGGCCCAGCATGAAGCACGGCTTGCCCCCAAGGCGCCTTGGACGCGCGACAAGGTGGACCCGGCCGTCACCGCCAAGCTGCTCTCCGGTATTTGGGGTTTTGAGATGGACGTGACCGGCTGGCGCGGCACAGCCAAGCTCGGCCAGAACAAGCCCGAAGATGTCCGCCTGCGCACGGCAGATGCGGTTGAAGCGGCGGGCAATCTGGCGCTCGCACATCTGATGCGCACCCTGCCGCAATGACCGGCTCCGCCATCAACCGCCTCGCTTTGTTTGACTGCGACGGCACCCTCGTCGACAGCCAGCATAACATCGTCATGTGCATGAATGATGCCTTTGGCAGAGCAGGCCTCGCCGCGCCGGACCGGGAGGCAACAAAGCGTATCGTTGGCCTCAGCCTCCTGCCCGCCATGCAGGCGCTTTTGCCCGATGCGGACCACAGTCTGCACGTCCAGCTGGCTGAAGACTATAAAACCGCCTTTCACCGCCTGCGCCATGACGGGTTGGTCGAAGAACCTTTGTTCGACGGCATTGCCGAGGCACTGGACGCGCTGGAGGCGGAGGGCTGGCTGCTTGGCGTCGCCACCGGCAAATCGGATCGCGGGCTTGATCTGTGCCTCAAACATCACGGCCTGCGCCACCGGTTCGTTACACTGCAGACCGCAGACCGCCACCCGTCCAAGCCACACCCGTCGATGGTGCATGAGGCCATGGCCGATGCAGGGGCAACGCCCGCCACAACCGTCATGATCGGCGATACCAGCTTCGACATGGCGATGGGTGTCGCGGCGGGCGCACGATCCCTGGGCGTCGATTGGGGCTATCACGGCGTTGATGATCTGCTGGATGCAGGTGCATTCCACATCGCGTCACACCCGGCGCATATCTTGGAGGTTTTGCGATGAGCCCGGAAGAAGAACTCGCCCGCACGCGCTTTGGCATTCTCAATCTCGTGCGATTCTCAGGCGTCGCCTTCGTTTTTGCAGGCATCGCCAATGTCGCGGGGAAGCTGCTGCCCGATCTCGCCCCATGGTTTGGCTATATCCTTGTCTTTCTTGGGATCTTTGAATTCTACACGCTGCCCGTCCTGCTCAAGCGGCATTGGACAGGGCCGAAAAAATGAGGCGCTTTTACAAGGACGTCGTCGTCTCTGAAGACAGGGGCATCCTGCTCGACGGGCGCCCGGTCAAAACACCGGCCCGCGCTGCACTCCTTCTGCCCAATGACGCGCTGGTCAATGCGGTTGCCGAGGAATGGCGCGCGCAGGGTGAAGAGATCGACCCCCGGTCCATGCCCTTCACTGGCCTTGCCAATGCCGCGATAGACCGTGTGGCCGCCAACCCCCACGCGTTCGCCGCCGACCTTGCCCAATATGGCGAAACCGAGTTGCTCTGCTATCGCGCCGAAAGTCCGCCGGAACTGATCGCGCGTCAGACCGAGCGGTGGGACCCTCTGCTCGATTGGGCCGAGGCGCAGTATGACGTCTCCTTCACCTGCGTCGCGGGGATCATGCACCAACCCCAACCCATGGCGACGCTGCTCCGTCTCGGCGATGCCATTGCTGCGGCAAACCCCTTCGCGCTTGCAGCCCTTTCCCCGATTGTCACGATTGGCGGGTCGCTCGTTCTGGCGCTTGGCGTTTATGAAGAAGCAGTGCTGCCCCATGACGCCTTTGACCTCGCCCATCTCGATGAGCTTTGGCAGGCGGAACTTTGGGGGGAAGACGATTTCGCGCTGGCGACCCGCGCGGCCCACCGACGCGACTTTATCGCGGCCTGCCAGTTCCTCGAATTGCTGCGGGCACCTTAGGCCGGGCACCTCAACGCCGTTTGTGTCGAGCGACGTCGAGACACGTCCCTCGACGTCGCTCGGGACAAATGGTTTAAGCTTAGTCCTTCACCGACTTCGTCAAGCCGCGGACAAAGCCGATGAGGCCCGTCTGGCGGCTGCGCTTCAGGCGTTCAGCATCCAGAATCGTTTTGACGTGGCGGAAGCAGGCGTCTGCATCGTCATTGACCAGCACATAGTCATAGCCGTCCCAGTGGCTGATTTCTGCACTGGCGCGCGACATGCGGCCTTCAATGACTTCGTTGCTATCCGTCCCGCGTGAGCGCAGGCGGCGTTCCAGTTCGTCCATCGACGGCGGGAAGATGAAGACGCGAATGACGTCTCCGCCAGCCTGCTGATAAAGCTGTTGCGCGCCCTGCCAGTCGATATCGAACAGCACGTCCCGCCCTTCGGACAGCGCCTTTTCAACGGGCCCGCGCGGCGTGCCATAACGGTTGCCAAAGACATGTGCCCATTCGAGAAACTCGTTCTGGGCAACCATCTCCCGAAACTGGTCGAGATTGACGAAGTGATAGTCCTTGCCATCCACTTCACCGGGACGCGGCGGGCGCGTTGTGGCGGAAACGGACATCTCCAGCCCGGGATCGGCCGCCAGAAGCTTGCGCGAGATTGTGGATTTCCCGGCACCCGAGGGCGAGGACACGATGAAGAGGATGCCGCGCCGCTTGAATTTATGCGGGTCTTTTTGATCGGAATGGGCCATGGCCGCTCTTGCAACGCACGGGCGCGCGCGTCAATCGCCCGAACGTGCCGGATCGGGGCCAAGCATCGTCTCGGGCCGGACGACGCGGTCAAAAGTATCGGCATCAACCAGCCCCAATTCCAGCGCGGCCTCCCGCAGCGTCGACCCGCTTTCATGCGCGTGCTTGGCAATCTTGGCGGCGTTATCATAACCGATTTCGGGCGCGAGGGCGGTCACCAGCATCAGCGAACGCGACACGAGTTCCGCGATGCGGGGCTCATTGGCTGCAAGCCCGTCGATGCAATGTTCGGCAAAAGCCTCCATGCCTGTTGAGAGCAGGTCAATAGAGCGCAGCAGGTTGGCACCGATCAACGGCTTGAAAACATTGAGCTCCAAATGCCCCTGCAGCCCGCCCACCGTAATCGCCTGATGATTGCCGATCACTTGAGCCGCGACCATTGTCAGCATTTCACACTGCGTCGGGTTCACTTTGCCGGGCATGATTGAACTCCCGGGTTCATTTTCCGGCAGGAGCAATTCGCCCAGCCCTGCGCGCGGGCCAGAACCCATCAGCCGGATGTCATTGGCGATCTTGGTGAGCGACACGGCAAGCGCGTTGAGCATGCCTGAAAAAGCGACGGCGCCGTCATGGCTCGCCAGAGCCTCAAACTTGTTGCGGGCCGGTTCAAAGGCGATGCCGGTGTCGCGCGATAACGCAGCGGCCATGGCCACATCGAAACCTTCCGGCGCGTTGAGCCCCGTGCCCACCGCCGTCCCGCCCTGCGCGAGCTTCTGGATATTGTGGACAACAGCACCCTCGATGCGCGCGCGCGCCGCGATCAGTTGCGCGACATAGCCTGAAAACTCCTGCCCCAGGGTCAACGGCGTTGCATCCATCAAATGCGTGCGGCCGATCTTGATGATCTTCCCAAACTGTGCGGCCTTCGCCGTCAGCGCATCGGTCAGCCGTGCAAGCGCGGGCAGGAGGCGGGTGTGCGTTTCAATCGCCGTTGCCACATGGATGGCCGTCGGGAAGCTATCATTGGACGACTGGCCTTTGTTCACATGGTCATTGGGATGCACCGGCGCCTTGCCGCCACGCGTCCCTGTCAGTTGCTCGTTCGCCCGTCCGGCGATCACCTCATTGACGTTCATGTTGGTCTGCGTGCCGGAGCCCGTCTGCCAGATGACGAGCGGGAAATGATCGTCGAGCGCGCCTGCGATGATCTCATCCGCCGCCTGCTCAATCGCATCGGCGCGCTTGGCCTCCAGCCCATGCGCGCGATTGACCCGCGCTGCGGCCTTCTTCACCCGCGCAAGGGCGTGGATGATGGGGAGGGGCATCCGTTCCTGCGGACCAAAGGGGAAATTGGTGCGGCTTCGCTCTGTCTGCGCGCCCCAATAGGCATCAGCGGGGACATCGATGGGACCGAAGCTGTCGCTTTCGACCCGGGAGGCGGTCATTTCTTCCGCCCGAAATCCACTGTGACGACGTTGGAGCCGTCCTCAATCGCCGCGGGACGGGGCGCGTCATTGCCGGCTTCCGCGGTGGGCGGCGTATCGACGTCGTCGATGTTAACCTGAAAGTGGAGTGCGAACTCAACCGCCGGATCAACGAACGCGGTGATCGCCGCGAAAGGCACGAACAGCTTGGTCGGCACCTGGCTGAACGTCAGGCCGACTTCAAAGCCTTCTTCATCCACCGTCAGGTCCCAAAACTTGTTCTGGAGAACGACTGTCATTTCATCCGGAAAGCGCTGCATCAGCTGCTTGGGGATGACGACGCCGGGCGCGGAGGTTTTGAACGTGATGTAAAAATGATGCCCGCCGGGCAGGTCTTCATTCGAATTGATACCGCCGAGCACACGGCCGACGACCGCGCGGAGAGCCTCCTGCACAATATCGTCATAGGGAATCAGGCTGTCTGGCATATCGTCACTCATCGTAAATCGACGTTGGACGCTTGGGCAGTTTCGGTCAAGCGGTTGCACGCGCGGCCCATCGCGCTATAGGCGCAAGCCATGCGGACAGCCACGGTTCAGCGCCAGACGAGCGAAACGTCGATCAGCGTCGAGGTCAACCTTGACGGCACCGGCCTCTATGAGGTGTCGACAGGCATCGGATTCCTCGATCACATGCTTGAGCAATTGTCGCGCCATTCGCTCATCGATCTGAAAGTCTTGACCAAGGGCGATCTCCACGTCGACCAGCATCACACGACCGAAGACACCGGCATCGCCATTGGCGAAGCTCTGGCCAAAGCCTTGGGCGATAAGAAGGGCATCACGCGCTACGGCCATGCTTATGCGCCGATGGACGAAACGCTGACGCGCTGTGCGCTCGACATTTCGGGGCGGCCCTGGCTTGTCTTCAAAGCCGACTTTAGCATGCCGCGTCTGGGCGAATGGGACACCGAGCTTATCGAACATTGGTTCCACAGCTTTGCCCAAGCAGCGGGCATCACGCTCCATGTCGAAAATCTCTATGGCAGCAACAACCACCACATCGTGGAGAGCTGCTATAAGGCACTGGCCCGTGCCTTGCGCGTCGCGGTGGAGATTGATCCGCGCAAAGCCGATTCGATTCCGTCGACCAAGGGAATGCTGTGACCGGCCCGGTCGCGCTGATTGATTACGGCGCGGGCAATCTTCAATCGGTTAAAAATGCGCTGAAGGCAGCAGGCGCCGAAAACATTCGCGTTACCGCTGATCCCGCTGAGGTCCTGTCTGCCGACCGGATCGTGCTGCCCGGTGTCGGCGCGTTCGCGCATTGCATGGACGCGCTGTCGGCCATTCCCGGCATGGTCGATGCCCTGAATGAAGCCACCGGCCCCGGCGCCAAGCCGTTCCTCGGCATCTGCGTCGGCATGCAGTTAATGGCTGAAGCGGGTGAAGAACATGGACGCCATGCCGGGCTCGGCTGGGTTAAAGGTGCCGTGCGCCGGATTGAGACGACCGACCCGACGATCAAGATCCCGCATATGGGCTGGAACGATGTCGTCCCAACAGCGCCGCACCCGTTGATCGCGGCGGGAGAGGCCTACTTCCTGCACAGCTATGCCTTTGACGGGGACGATGTGTTGGCGACGACCAGCCATGGTGGCCCCGTGGTTGCCGCCGTCGGGCGCGACAATCGTGTCGGCGTGCAGTTTCACCCGGAAAAGAGCCAGCGCTTTGGCCTTTCCCGTCTCTCCCGTTTTCTGGAGTGGCGTCCATGAGCCTCATCGTTTTCCCGGCCATCGATCTCAAAGGCGGACAGGTCGTCCGGCTGGCAGAAGGCGATATGGACCGCGCAACGGTCTATGGGGATGATCCCGCCGCACAGGCCATGCTCTTTGCCGAAGCCGGCGCGCAGCACCTGCATGTGGTCGATCTGGACGGCAGCTTTGCAGGCCATGCGGTCAATGCGGAAGCCGTCGAAAGCATTGTCCGCGCCTTCCCCGGCCATGTTCAGTTGGGCGGCGGCATCCGCAACCGCGCATCGGTGGAACACTGGTTTGATCTGGGCGTGTCGCGCATCGTCATCGGGACGGCGGCGCTCAAGGACCCGGATTTTGTGAAGGAAGTGGCCCGCGATTTTCCGGGCGGCATTGTTGTGGCGGTTGACGCCCGCGACGGCTTTGTGGCCACCGATGGCTGGGCCGAGAAGTCGGACATGGAAGTGCTCGATCTGGCCCGCCGCTTTGAAGATGCCGGTGTTGCGGCGTTGCTCTTCACCGATGTCGGACGCGATGGGATGCTGAAAGGCTGCAATGTGCAGGCGACCGTTGATCTGGCGCGCGCCACCGACATTCCGGTGATTGCGTCAGGCGGTGTGGCGGGAATCGGGGACATCCGGATGCTCGCCATCCATGCCGTTGACGGCATTGAAGGCGTCATCACCGGTCGTGCGCTTTATGACGGGCGGCTCGACCTCGCGACCGCGATTGCATTGGCTAACGCATGACCGTCCGTATCCGCGTCATTCCCTGTCTTGATGTGGCCAATGGCCGCGTGGTCAAGGGCGTGAACTTTGTCGATCTGATTGATGCGGGGGACCCTGTCGAAGCGGCGCGCGCTTATGATGCCGCTGGAGCCGACGAACTCTGCTTTCTTGACATCACCGCCAGCCATGAAGGCCGCGACACCATCCTAGATGTCGTCGCCCGCACGGCGGAAGTCTGCTTCATGCCGCTGACCGTCGGTGGCGGTGTGCGCACCCATGAAGATGCCCGGGCGCTCCTTTTGGCCGGTGCCGATAAAGTCGCGGTCAATTCCGCCGCCGTCACGCGGCCCGAAGTTGTTGCCGACATTGCCAGTCGCTTTGGCAGCCAGTGCGTCGTGGCCAGCGTCGATGCACGCCACAATGGCGATCATTGGGAAGTCTTCACCCATGGCGGCAGGCGCGCGACCGGCATCAATGCGGTTGAACATGCGATCCGCCTTGCAGAGCTGGGCGCAGGCGAAATCCTCGTCACCTCGATGGACCGGGATGGCACGCGCGACGGCTATGATCTGGAGCTGATACGCACCATTGCAGATGCGGTGGCGGTGCCGGTTGTGGCCTCTGGCGGCGTGGGCGGCCTCGCGCATCTCGTCGAAGGCGTCACAAAGGGCCATGCCAGCGCTGTGCTCGCTGCCTCCATCTTCCACTTTGGCGAAGCCACAATCAGCGACGCCCATCGCGCGCTGGCAGCCGCCGGAATTCCCGTCCGGACCCCGCTGACCCGTTAACCACCAGAATAGGCGCCGCCTGCCGTTAACCACCAATTTGGCGGCACTTACCTCCGCATTTTGTTAACCAGCCTTTGGCGGTTCCGCCGAGTCGAGGGCTATTCTGTGCGCGTTGCTTCATTTCGGACTTTCCTTGCAGCACTCGCACTGGCGGTGTCAGCTCCCGCCTTGGCAGCCATCGTTCCCCAGACAGAGCCCCCCGTTCGTGTTTTCCGTGGGGAAGAAATTGCCATCCTCCTGCTCGGCATTGCCGGCGTCCTGATCGGACATCGCGGCAGCCGATCCCGCAAACAAGGCGATGATCCCAAGGCTTGACGTTGAAGGCCTGCCCGCGCAATGCCGACGTCATGGCTGACACTCTCTTCAGGCTGGAAAGCACCATTCGGGATCGCCGTAGCGCAGACCCGGAGTCCTCCTATGTTGCTCGCCTGACCGCCAAGGGCCGGGGGAAGATCGCCCAGAAGGTCGGGGAAGAGGCGACAGAGACTATTATTGCGGCCCTCACCGAAGATGCCAAAGCCCTGACCGGCGAAGCGGCCGACTTGCTCTTCCACCTGCTCGTCCTGCTGGCTGACAGAGGTGTGCCGCTCTCTGATGTGCTGGCGGAACTTGATGCGCGCGAAGGCGTGTCGGGCATCGCCGAGAAAGCCTCGCGAAAGGAATAGCCCGTGCCGATTGATGCGCTCGCCCCTTATGATGACCAGAATGTTTTTGCCAAAATCCTGCGCGGGGAGATCCCCAACAGGACTGTGTTTGAAAATGAGTTCGCACTCGCCTTTCATGACATCAACCCGCAAGCGCCGGTCCACGTCCTTGTCATCCCCAAAGGCGCCTATGTGAGCTGGGATGATTTTTCGGCCAAAGCGAGCGACGCGGAAATTGCCGGTTTCATCCGCGCCGTGGGCGAAATCGCCCGCCAATTGGGCCTGCCCGCACCCGGCTATCGCCTGCTCGCGAACATCGGCGGGCATGGCCATCAGGAGGTCCCACACCTTCATGTGCATATTTTCGGTGGAAAACAGCTCGGCGCCATGCTTCCGCGCTGATATTTTGTTGCGCGAGGATGATTAGCCCTTAGGTTGCCTATCCCAAGAACCAAAGTCTTGGGGAGACATTCATGTTGTTCGACCGCGTCAAACCGCTTGATGCGATTCTGGCGACTGCTGAAAAGAAGTCGCTGCATCGGTCACTGGGAGCTTTTCAGCTGACCATGCTCGGAATCGGCGCCGTTATCGGCACCGGCATTTTCGTTTTAACCGCCGAAGCCGCACAAAAAGCAGGGCCGGGCATGATGCTCAGCTTCATCATCGCGGGCTTCGTCTGCGCTGTAGCTGCGCTTTGTTACGCTGAAATGGCAGCCATGGTCCCGGTGTCCGGGTCCGCCTACACCTATAGCTATGCCGTGATGGGCGAATTGATCGCCTGGATGGTCGGCTGGGCGCTCATCTTGGAATATGCGGTGGCCGCAGGGGCCGTATCCGTCGGATGGTCCGGCTATGTTGTCGGACTGATCGAAAATGCGTTCAGCATCGATATCCCCGATATGCTTGTGCTTGGGCCATATGATGGCGGCATGATCAACCTGCCCGCGATGTTGATCGCAGGTCTGGTGACTTGGCTGCTCGTCATCGGCACCAAGGAAAGCGCCTTCGTCAATTCCATCCTCGTTGCGATCAAGGTTGCGGCGCTGACACTGTTCATCGTGCTGGCTGTGCCGGTGATGAATATGGAAAACTTTGAACCGTTTTCGCCGCTCGGCTTTGCCGGTGTTTCAGCGGCGGCGGCGTCCATCTTCTTCGCCTATGTCGGCTTTGATGCTGTTTCCACGGCGGCTGAAGAAACCAAAAACCCACAGCGCAACATGCCGATTGGCCTCATCGGCAGCTTGGCTGTCTGCACCATTTTCTATCTGCTCGTTGCAGCCGGTGTGATCGGCAGTGTCGGCGCTCAGCCCGTCACCGATACAGGCGTTGCGATCGCGCAGGGCGGTGTCGCGCTGGCACCGGGATCTGCAGAGCTGTCGCAACGTTGCGCGGCACTGGCAGCAGCCGGTTCGGAACAGGTGGTCTGCTCGAAGGAAGCGCTGGCGTGGACGCTGCGTGAAATCGGGTGGCCGCAAATCGGCAATTTGATCGGCCTGGCGGCTGGTCTCGCCTTGCCGTCGGTCATTTTGATGATGATGTTCGGTCAGACCCGCATCTTCTTCGTCATGAGCCGCGATGGGTTGCTGCCTGCGGTGTTCTCAAAGGTTCACCCCAAGTTCCACACCCCGCACGTCATTACCATTCTGACGGGCATCTTCGTGGCGATGTTCGCTGCCTTCTTCCCGGTGGGTAAGCTGGCTGACATCTCCAACTCCGGCACGTTGTTCGCGTTTGCGGCGGTGTCGATTGCCGTTCTGGTGCTGCGTCGTACCGATCCAGGTCGGCATCGTCCGTTCCGCACGCCAGCCATCATCATCACAGCGCCGGTGGCCATCGCGGGCTGCGCCTATCTGTTCTACAGCCTTGGCCACGACACCAAATTGATGTTCGTGATCTGGGCCGTAATCGGGTTGGTCGTCTATTACGCCTATAGCCGCAAACGCAGCCATGTGGGCCGTGGCCATGTCGAAGTGCACGAAGCGGACGCAGACGCCCCGCCGACGAGCGTGCCGCCGATCAACTGATCACATGAATACAAAGCTCCTGGGTCGCAATCAGGAGGGGGAACTAGGGGAGGCTTCGGCCTCCCTTTTTTCTGAACAAGGGGCCGAAAGCCTAAACTGTCATTCCCGCTTTCGCGGGAAT
>CAJBSR010000221.1 GCA_903958285.1 uncultured Sphingomonadales bacterium | reverse complement strand
GGGCTTTGGCTATGATCTCATCCGCCTCGACATTCCGGTCGCCGAGGCGCTTGGCGTCACCCAGACCGATCTGGACGGCAATACCGCCCCGGCACGGGAGGTGGCGCTGCTCGCCGACCGGCTGGGCGTCCGGCTGGGGCGGGGACGTGTCCGCCGCTTTGCCGCAGGGGACAGCCACATTCCGGAATGTGCAGGCTTCACCGTGCCCGCCCACACCCCTGTCCTGCCGCTCACCGAACACCGCGCCGCCGGAGATCCACCGATGCGGCCCCTGCGCCTCTTTGATCCACCGCAGATCGTCGATGTCATTGCCGAGGTGCCCGATGGCCCGCCACGCCGCTTCCGCTGGCGGCGGCAGACGCATGATGTGATCACCTTTGAAGGGCCGGAGCGGCTGTCGGCTGAATGGTGGAAGCGCAAGGACGGCGCAGGCCTGACACGCGACTATTACCGCGTGGAGGACCGTCAGGGCCGCCGCTTCTGGCTGTTCCGCCACGGCTTGTACGGCGCTGAAAAGCCCAACCCCGATTGGTATCTCCATGGCCTGTTCGGATGACAGCAGGCCCACTTATGCCGAACTGGCCGCCGCCACGACCTTCTCCTTCCTCCACGGCGCGTCACAGCCAGCTGACATGGTCGCTGAGGCGGTGGCGCTGGGCCATAAAGGACTGGGCATTGCTGACCGCAACACTGTGGCAGGCGTCGTCCGCGCATGGCGGGCGCTGCGGGATTTGCATGACGCGGGCCACGCGCCGGACTTCCGCCTGTTCACCGGAGCCCGACTGGTATTTGCCGATGAGACGCCGGACATCATCGCCTACCCCGTCAACCGGCGCGGCTGGGGGCGGCTGACGCGGCTGCTCTCGCTCGGCAATCTGCGGACGGACAAGGGCAGCTGCCTGCTCTATTTCGCCGATCTCGCCGAATGGTGTGAGGAGATGGCGCTAATCGTGCTGCCTGACCGGATCGCGCCCGCGCCCGCCGGGGCCACGACGCTCGGTGGGTCGCCGCTCGCCGCAAAGCTCGCCCTTCTCGCCAACCGCACGCCTTATCTGTGGCTGGGCATTGCCATGCACCGCACCGGGCGCGACCGGCGTCGGCTGGCGGAGATGAAGGCCCTCTCCGCTGAAACCGGCGTCCCGCTCATCGCCGTCAACGACGCGCTCTATGCGACGCCCGAAGACCGGCCCTTGCAGGACATCCTCACCTGCATCCGGGAAAAGACGAGCATCGACAAAGCGGGCCGCAAACTCGCCGCCAATGCCGAACGCCATCTAAAGACAGCCGCTGAAATGGCCCGCCTCTTCACCGATGCGCCCGAAGCGCTGAGCGAAATTGCGCTGCTGATGAAGGCGCTCTCCTTTGACCTCTCACAGCTGGCCTATGACTATCCGCATGAGCCGATCCCGCCCGGCTATACGCCGCAACGCTGGCTGGAGACGCTCGTCGCGCAGAAATGCGCCGACCGCTGGCCCAAGGGCACCCCGCCCAAGCTGGCCGCACTCCTCATCGAGGAATTGGAGATCATCGAACGGCTGACCTACGCCGCCTATTTCCTGACCGTCCATGATGTCGTCCAATTTGCGCAGGGGCGCGGCATATTGTGTCAGGGGCGCGGATCGGCGGCGAATTCCGCCGTCTGCTTCGTGCTCGGCATAACGGCGGTTGACCCCGCCAAGCACAGCCTGCTCTTTTCCCGCTTCATTTCCGAAGAGCGCCGCGAGCCGCCCGACATTGATGTCGATTTTGAGCATGAGCGGCGCGAGGAGGTGATGCAGTACATCTATGAACGCTATGGCCGCCACCGCGCCGGGATCGTCGCGACCGTCATCCATTACCGTCCGCGCAGCGCGGTGCGTGAGGTCGGCAAGGCGCTCGGCCTGACCGAGGACCTCACCCAGCGCCTCTCCTCCACCGTGTGGGGCAGCTATTCCTCAACGATGGACGCCAAGCGCTTTGCCGAGACAGGGTTCGACCCCGACAATCCGGAAATCGCGCGGCTCAACCATTTCGTGCAGAAGATCCTGCACTACCCCCGCCATCTGTCGCAGCATGTCGGCGGCTTTGTGCTGACCGAGGACCGGCTGGACGAGACCGTGCCCATCCTCAACGCCGCGATGGAGGACCGCACCTTCATTGAATGGGACAAGGACGACATTGACGCGCTGGGCCTGATGAAGGTCGATGTGCTCGCGCTCGGCATGCTGACCTGCATCAAGAAGGCGTTCGACATGATCGAGGAGGTGCGCACGGATGCCGGCCCGCCGCTG
>CAJBSR010000220.1 GCA_903958285.1 uncultured Sphingomonadales bacterium | reverse complement strand
CGTCGTGACCGCCCCGTTCAAGGTCGCGGGCGCTGTCATCGATGCGACAACCACGAGCCAGTCCGAAGCTGACGAAAAGCGCGGACGGGAGATGCGCAAGTCGGAGGAACGCCAGCGCAAGGCCGAGAAAAAGGCGGCCAAAGAGGCACGCGAACAGGCCGACGCGCAGACCAACGACTAGTCCGACTTGCCTCCCCCCACGGTCCTCTGCGAAAGAGGCCATCGACAATCGGGAGATAGAAGCATGACCATGGAACGCGCCGTCCGCATAACCGAACAAGGCGGCCCCGAGGTCATTCAATGGGTCGATGTGGAGCTTCCCGCGCCCGGACCCGGCGAAGTTCGCATGCGCAATACGGCGGTCGGCCTCAATTTCATCGACACCTATCACCGTGGCGGCGTCTACAAAATGGCGATGCCCAGCGGCCTTGGCGTTGAGGCGGCAGGTGTGGTCGAGGCCATTGGCGAGGGCGTGACTGACTATAAGATCGGTGATCGCGTCTGCACCTTCGGGCTGGCCGTCGGCGCTTACGCAACTGCACGCAATCTGCCGGCCAACATGCTATTCCACGTGCCCGACGACATTACGGACGAGACTTCCGCCGCCGCTCTGCTCAAAGGCTGCACGACGGAGTTCTTGGTTGAGCGCTGCGCCACGGTGCGCGCCGGAGACGCTGTTCTCGTCCATGCCGCAGCAGGCGGTGTCGGGCTTTTGCTTGTCCAATGGCTCAAGCATCGCGGCGCGACGGTGATCGGCAGCGTCAGCACAGAAGAAAAGGCGGACATCGCCCGGGCAGCAGGCGCCGACCACATCATCAATTATGCAACCGAAGACACAGCGGCACGCTGCCGGGACCTGACGGGGGGCAAGGGTGTCCGCACGGCATTCGATGGCGTTGGCATGGACACCTGGGAGGCCTCGCTCAAATCCTGCCAGCGGCGCGGTCTGATTATCAGCTATGGCAATGCGAGCGGTCCTGTGACCGGCGTCGACCTGCGTGCTGTTGCCAATGCGGGATCGCTCTTCATCACGCGGCCCACGCTCTATGACTATTATGTCGACCCCGTTGAACGGGCAGCGGGCGCTGCCATGCTGTTTGACATGATCCGCAAGGGCGTGGTGAGCGTCGACATTCGTCAGCGCTATGCCTTGGCCGATGTCGCGCAGGCGCACCGTGACCTTGAGGCGCGCAAAACGACGGGCTCGACAATCTTTCTGCCATAGGTGAAGCCAAAGGCGCGGCGCCCTTTCGCGAAGCCCCTCGGTCGTCTAGGCCAACGGCGATGCCATCCTCCCCAACTTCCCCCAACGGCCCCGGCCGCGTCGAATTCGTTATCCTGATTTCGGCGATCATGATGATCGTCGCGTTCGCGATTGATTCCATGCTGCCCGCCCTCCCAGCCATCAGCCAAGCGCTGGGGGTAGGTGATGTATCCCAGCGCCCGCTGGTCATCTCATCCTTTCTGCTGGGTTTCGCCGTTGGTCAGCTGTTCGTCGGCACGCTGTCGGACCGATATGGCCGTCGCGGGCTCATGCTCTGGTCGTTGTTCGGCTTTGCCGTGGCGAGCCTTGCTGCCGCACTTGCCCCGACATTTGATCATTTGCTTGTCGCACGCGGCGTGCAGGGCATTTTTGCCGCCGGCGCGCGCGTGATCGTCACTTCAACGGTGCGCGACCGGTTTGAAGGGCGGGATATGGCCCAAGTCATGAGCCTTTCCAGCATGATCTTCATGGCCGCCCCCATCCTCGCACCCGCAATGGGGCAAGCGATTTTGCTCGTGGGGCCTTGGCGCTGGATCTTTGGGGCGCTTGCCGCCATCGGCCTCGCCATCTGGGCCTGGGTACTTTGGCGCTTGCCCGAAACACTGGCTGCGCAGAACCGCATCCCG